>DATESQ010000042.1:0-6339 GCA_035283985.1 Thermoplasmata archaeon
TGTATATCTCCGGTCCAGCATCACCGTGGTGTCCCGGCTGGCCGGGCAGGGAATGAACCAGGGGCTGTTCTTGGGGATCATGCAGAATGCGATTGCGCAGATCAGCGAGCAGTCCCAGGTCACGATCGTGAGTCGACCCCGGCTCATTGGGAGTGTGGACGGCCCGGCGACTGTGCGGTTCTCCCTCGTCGATTTGTCGCTGGACGGCCAGCGGATCTTCCGGCACGTCACCGGGTTCTGGAGCAAGTCCGTCGGTCGGATCTGGATCGTGATTGGCTCCGTGGCAGTCGAGAAGGTCGAAACGCAATGGTACGCGCTCCAGACTGCCGCGGATACATTCCAAGTGATTGAGCCGGAACAGCCTCCAGCCGGCAGCGAGCCCCCGCAAGCCGGCATCGACCGCGCCCTTCTCGTGACGACGGCGGGGATCCTCTTCATCATCACGGTCTTCACGGCGTCGCTGTACTCGATCCGAAGGCGGGGCCGAAGGTATCCGTTCCGACGCTAGCCGGACCTGCCGTCCCCAGAATCTCTTTGCGGGCGGGTGTCTCGCTCGTGGCTCTTGAGATGGTCCACCCGCCACTGGCGAATCTGCCACCGCCGGTACGTCCACCATTGATCGAGGACGTGACCGCATTTCGGGCACGTCGCGAGTTCGTCGCGGACCCGCTCCTGGCGCTCGTGTGAGGCTTGGCGTCCGAGAAAGAATACGAGGGCAATGAGGGCCCCTGCAGTGAAGAGCACTGAGACGATCAGGACGAGGACGAGGTCGAACGCCGCGGGCGGCTGGCTGAGAATCTCATTGATCCCCTCGCTTCGGTTCCGTTTCCCCTCTCCAACGAGTTCAGCCCCCAAGGAAACTTTGTCGAGGTCGTTCTCGCGCAGGCCCGCAACTAACAGCGTCAAACCATCGATTATCTGCTGATATCCCGTCTTGAGCTTCGCGTGGCTTGCGTTATACTGTGCCGGCACGTCCAACGCGCTTAGGTTCGCGTGAACTCCTCGGAGGCCCGCGGTGGCGTTGTCGATCCGAGATGCGTACGGCTCCGGGTTCTGGAAACACCCAATCGTGAGGCCACATGAATCAATCGCCGCCGAAGCTTCGTCCAAGAATACGATCGACTTCTCGATTTCCGAGGCGAGATCCTGAAGATAGGTCTCCTCTGGAGCCGTCGCGGCGCCGGACGCGAACACAAGGGCAATGAGAAATGCAGTCCCGCGTCCGACTCTCCCAAGCGTTCGCCGCAAGACCACGACACCGCCGAATCCATCAATGCCCTGCGATCTTATTTAACTCCTCCCAAATCGGCCTCCGTCGTAGTTCGTCTAATTCTCTACCCTGGCAATCGAGCTGCCCCGCAACGCATGTGAGAAACGGAATAAAGAAAAGGTAAAGGTGGGCGCGCGTTCAGCGCGCCCTTTCCTGGCCGGATTCCTACATCTGTCCTGAGCCTTCTCCGCCCGATTCAGACTTCATCATTGGTGGAGCTCGGCCCCGTCGCATGACGAGGACAACGCTCACGACAGCGACTACGACGGCTACGACCGCCAGAATCGCCATCGCCGTGACGAGTCCGAGGAGACCGGACGTCGAGGCTGATAAGGCCGTCAGATCGGACTGGACCGTGCCAATGTCACCGGAGAGATCGGTGATGTCCTGCTCGAGCAGGGTCGCCCGCGCGTCGAGGAGTGCTTCGAACCATGCCGTCGACGGCAGAATCAGGAACGGACTCCGCCGGACCGTCGGCACTGCCGCAGCGTGCCCCGTCACGACCGTGATGATCTCGAAGTTACCGAGCAGGAGGGTCTCCGTCTGGGTTGACGGAATCTCCACGCGGTAGCTTCCCGTACCGAGTCGGCTTGGCGCACCCTCCGAGATGAACTCGCCAGTCGAGGCATCCCGCAGGAACCACGTCGAGTCGAAGGCATCCGTCGGCGCCGGCCCAACGCTCACCGAGAAGTCGAAGATCGCTGGCGTACCAGCGAACACGACGGGTGGCGTCGGAGCGAAGTTCACGCTCGGAATGCCCACGATCGTCAGGGCGTCCCAGTAGTTCTGAGGTACTGGGTAGCCAGTGCGGTCCGCTCGGAACGTCGACTGCCGGTTGACAGTGTCGACAACTGCGAGGTAGAACGGACCGTTGCTCGGCCAGTAGTGACCGCGCAGGGCCTTAAACGCGCCGAGGGCCGCCCAGCGATCCGTCGCCTCCTGGGCCGTGATCGAGCCGCCTGGGTAGGTCGCCATTCCCGGTGGGATTTGGTTTGCGGCTTGGAGGGTCGCAAAGTCCGCATTCAGAATCGCGATGCTGTCGCCCTTCGTCAGGTCGAGCCACACCGTGTTCGTCGTCGTCGCGAGGTCTCCGTCGTTGTAGACCGTCTCGCCATCCATGAGGGTCTTCGCAGCCAGCTCGCAGACTTCCCACGGCGCGCTCGGGAAGAACGAGCCGAACGCCGCGATCTCCTGGAGATCTGCATGCCAGTAGTCCATGTAGACCTCCAAGGTATCGGAGTCGACGACGCGGTTAGCGATCCAGTTGTTCTCGACGAAGAACTTCTCCGCCTCGGTCGCCGCGTTGGTGATCCCAGGGGTCGTCGCGATGTCGCCGTTCACCTCATCCGACCGGCGCGTCAGGCACGCCCACGCGTTCATCACATCGTCCATCGAGATCGCCTGACCGTGGTGCCAGCTCCCGAACATGAAGTCGTAGGTGACCTTGCTCACGGCTGTGGTTCCAGCCGCAACGTTCACCCACGTGTTCGTCGCCGCGTCGAACTTGGCCGCGTTCGACGGGACCGTTGCGTTCCCGTCGGGCCCGGAAGTGTCGACCGTGGCGTTCGTCCGGTAGTTAACGTACCGGCCCGTGTGCGGGTGGGGCGCCATGGCTGGGTCTGTCATCAGGTCACGCTGGACGCCATCGTAGAGCCAGCCCGGCGATACGAACGGGTTCCATCCATCGACGAACATCACGAGGTTCAGCATCTTCGCTTGGCGTACCCCGCCAACGGCGGGCACGGTCGCGGCCTTGAGAGACCACGGGTTCGTGTTGCCACCGAAGAGGTCGTTGATGAGGCCGTCCATCCGGTTGTTGTTCACCCATATGCTCTGGCGGGCGTCGACGAACACCTGGAGCGCCTCGGCCATCGCGAGCTCCGTGCCGCGGGCAATGAGTGTCGCCCGCTCATCGAGGCTCTTGTACAGGCCGAACGCGAGCGTCTCGGCGATGTCCAGCAGCTCGGCTGGAGGCTCGTAGAAGCCCGTGTCCGCGCCGCAGAACGGCTGACCGATTCCGCACGCCGAGAAGAAGTGCAGCTGCCCGTCATCCCACGCCGTGAGGGACGTCGAAATCCACCCCGCCGTGTACGTGTGCCAGATGTTCTGGTCGGGCGCGGAACCGTACGGAATCGCCGCGTTCAGCACGCCGATGACCTGGACGTTAAAGTTTAGCCCCTTGGCGATCTGCTCGTAGTACCCTCCAAGCTGGAGGCGCTGGTCCTGAGTTCGCCTCAGGAGCTTCCACACGAATAGATCGCCCGAAGGATCATGCCAGAATCCGTCCGTCCCGATCGTCCAGCCCGCGGCCTGGAGAGCCGTGAACATCTGCGTCTTCCCCTTCTCGGGGTTGAACGCATACTTGTCCTCGAGCTGAAGGAACGTCGCAATGTTCCGCCCGTAGTCCGGAGAGCGCGGGTGGAACGTCGTCTTGTACGCAACCGCTCGGCCACCGTAAATGTCCCTGACGACAAAGTCCCGGTCGATGAGGAACTGCATGCCCTCACGGACCGCGCGGATTGCAAACGGGTTGTCGGGCCCGGTCGACTGAATCGCCGGGTTCATCGTAAACTCGTCAAACAATCCGTACGCAGGGAACCGGTCAAGCGTATCCGCCGCAAGAGCTCGGTCCTGGTCTACTGCTCCACTCACATCAAACCACATTGAATCCTGTTGGCCCGCGATCATCTGGGTCAGGGCTAGCGACCGATCGAGCTGCTCCGACACGACAACTTCGTCGAGCCGAGGTCCGATGACACTCGGCTCCGGCTGATTGTCGGACGGACTGGCTGCGACATTCGCTCCGAGGGCGGTGAACGCAGCCCCGACCAGAAGAAGCGCAAGCGCAAGCGCACGCATTCCTCTGTTAGACATCCTGTCCTCCTTCCCCTTGTCTCAGCGGCGCGTTCGCCGCCTAAGCAAGTTGCGTCGAGAGAGTAGGAAGCTAATTAAGCTTTTCTGGAGCACTTCCTGAATCGACGCGCCTAATCTGCGAGATGGCACGCGGCGAAGTGCAGCGGGCGGAGCTCGCGCAACTCCGGAACTTCGACGTCGCACCACCCCGCTTTCGCGATCGGGCATCGCGGGTGAAACGTGCAGCCCGGCGGGGGGCGAACGAGGCTCGGGGGCTCCCCGGGAATCGCGAGCCGGTCCCGGAATCGGTTGTTCGGGTCCGGATCCGGCAGCGCCTCCATGAGCGCCTTCGTGTACGGGTGTAGCGGCTCCCGAATCAGGCTGTCCACAGGTGCAATCTCGGCGACGCGGCCCGCGTACATGATCGCGATGCGATCGGAGAAGTACTTCGCCGTCGCGAGATCGTGCGTGATGTAGATGAACGCGATGTTGTACTTCGCCTGAACCTCTTTCATCAGATTGAGGATCGAGATCCGGACGGAGGCGTCAAGCATCGACACGGGCTCGTCCGCAACGATGAGCTCGGGGTTCAGAATCACGGCCCGGGCGACGGCGACCCGCTGCCGCTGGCCGCCGCTTAACATGTGCGGATACTTCGGCGCGAACTGCTCCGGCGGGATGAGCTTCACGTCCTCAAGGGCCTTGTGCACGAGCTCGGATCGTCCGCCATCGCCAGACACGTTGTGGATCACCAACGGCTCCTCGAGGACCCGGTAGATCGGGAATGCTGGGTTCAGGCTCGAGTACGGGTCCTGAGGGATCATCTGGGCCTTCCTCCGGAGCCATTCGAGGTGGTCTTCCGTCAGGTGCGTGATGTCCCGTCCGTCGTAGATGACCCGCCCGCCCGTCGGCTCGAGGAGGCGGAGGATCGTGCGACCGAGGGTCGTCTTCCCGCAGCCGCTCTCCCCGACGATCGCGAGGGTCTCGCCTCGGGCGACGTTGAGCGTGACGCCGTTGACCGCCTTCACCATGTCCGGTTGGCGGAAGACCTTCGCGCCGACAGGGAACCACGTTTGTACATTGTCGAGCTGAAGGACCACGTTCGAATCGGGCATCATGCGGCCATCCCTCCTTTCTCGAGGAGCCAGCAGGCGGCGAGCCGGTCGCCCCACTTGATCGGCGGCTCCTGCGTGCACTTCTCGAACGCGAACGGGCACCGAGGCCGGAACCGGCAGCCCTCGGGCGGGTTGATTAGGTCAGGCGGCGTCCCAGGGATCGACTCCGGCGTCCGCGTCCCGCGCAGGAGGGGCACGCTCTTCAGGAGGAGCTGCGTGTACGGGTGCTTCGGGTCGCTGTAGATCTCCTCCGCCGTGCCGATTTCCACGAGTTTCCCCGCGTACATGATCCCGATCTGGTCTGCGAGCTCGCTCGCGAGGGCGAGGTCGTGCGTAATGAAGAGGTAGCCGACCCTCTCCTCCTGCTTGAGCTTCTTCAGGAGGTTGATGATGTTCGCCTGCGTCATCACATCGAGGGCGGACGTCGGCTCGTCGAGGATCACGATCTTCGGGCGCATAATGAGCGCCATCGCAATCACGACGCGCTGCTTCATCCCGCCGCTGAGCTCATGGGGGTACCGCTTCACCGTGTACTCCGGGAGACCGACGCTCTTCAGGGCCTCGCGGGCGCGGTCGAGGGCCTCCTCCTTCTCGATCTCGAGGTGCGTCGTGAGGGGCTCGTACACCTGGTAGCCGATCTTCATCACGGGGTTTAGGGAGTTCATCGCGCCTTGGAAGACCATCGAGATGCCCTTCCAGCGCACTTCCTTCCGGAACTCCTCTTCGTCATACGCCATCACGTTCGAGCCGTCGAGCCAGACCTCCCCGTCGTAGCGGTGGACGTTCCGCGGGAGCACTCGGGTCACGGCGGACGCCGTGGAAGTCTTCCCGCAGCCGCTCTCCCCGACGAGAGCGAGGGTCTCGCCCTCCCCGATTTGCCAGGACACGTCCTCTACCGCGCGGACGGGTCCCCTGGACGTCCTGTAGTAGAGGTGCAGGTTCTTCACTTCGAGAAGGGCCACGCCCCCGGACTCCCCTTATTCCTCACGCAGCCTCGGGTTTAACACTTTGTCGAAGGAATAACCGAGGAACGCGAAGGCGACCGTCGCGAACACGATCCCGAACGCGGGGAACGCGATCCACCACCAGATGCCGTTATAG
>DATESQ010000043.1:0-16896 GCA_035283985.1 Thermoplasmata archaeon
CAGATCCCGCGCCAACGTCGCCGCCATCGCGGTTCATCCTGCGACGCGGGCTGTGTCGTTTCTGCGCCCTTGCCGTCCCTCTCGGGACCCCCGCTTGCACGGGGCCGCCGTGGTTCGGAGGGGGGACTTTCCTCAGCGCCCCGAGGGCACCGTCGGCCGTCCACGGCCTCCTGGCTTCGCAGGTACCAAAACTGGAGCCATATTTGGAGGTTCCGCCTCTCGTCCAGATGATTTGTGTACGCCAGGTCTCTATATCGTCTCTATCTCCGTTGAAACATCTCGATCCAAACGCCATGAGCAAGATCCGATGGAACGAGTAGGCTTCTCCCATAGGCACCGGGGTAGGGAACAATTCGCTGACCGGTACCCTCGATCACACGGCGCGCCGCCAGAAGGTTCCTTACCTCGATGCTCAGGCCCATCACTCCTTCGCCACGGCCCTTCACGAAAGAGGCAACGACCCCACGCTCGTCGGAAGGCTGGAGGAAGAGAATCCTTCCGGCTCTACCATTGACCTCCATACCGACGGCGCCGAGCCTCCGTACCTTTCTCCTCCTGCCTCGGAGCAGTCCGATGGAAACGTATCCCCTGGTCGCCGATTCCAGGTCTCTAACTGCAATCCAGACGCACCGAATTGCCCTCGCCGTGTTGTCGTGTTGGAGCCAGAGCCGGAACTGGCGGCTGCTTCGCTGCTCTCGGGAGCGCCTCTTCATGAAAGGGGAGACTTCGGAGAATGCAACGACCCTTGTTGGGCTTCCTTCTTCTCCCCTGCTGGCACGATCAGCCAGGTCGAAAAAGCCATCAAACACCAGATACCAGAAGGGAACTTTTCCCCGGAGAAGAAAAGGCGCGGGCTGCGGGTCGCTGACCCTGTAACCGTGTCTCCTTAAGCTGACCACCTTCGCCGTCGCCGATGGGACATGCAGCACCAAGTGAAGGGCGCCTTCGTGTCTCTTCAAGAATTCGACGGCCCTCGGGCGCTGCCGAACCGCGTTTCTTCGATTGTGCACGGCACGGAATTCGAGAACCGGGCCGTCTTGAAAGAGAATCTCGGCAACGGCGAGCCCGCTGGGGAGCGGGTAGACGTCCGCTTTCGAGGGAACTCGAAAGCCGAGTTTTCGGTAGTCATCGAGTACGATATCCATGTTCGTAACGTAGACGTTGACTTCGGCGAAGCGGGGGACATCTCGGCCGTGCATGTATGAAGTCTTCTGCGCCGACGCGGCGCTTGGCGCGTGCATCTACCCTCGCCTTCTTCGCTCTTGTGTCAGGTACCGAGGTCCATCGCTTAGACGGGAACCTAGCCACGCGGCCTGCCAAGAGGCGACGCTCTCTACAGGAACGCCGCTTCAGCGACCGTCGCCTCGTCTCACGGCCCCGACCTTCCAGAGGTGGCCGCAGATTCTTATGGCGGGCCCGAATCCGCCCGGCCAGTGACCCCGGACCGGAACGTGCTCCTCGCGAACAGCATCTACCACCTCGCGAACGATGCGTCCGTGACGATTATGGCGGGGCAAATCACCGTGCTCCAACGAGAACTTGCATTTGGGTACGTCGACACGGGCCTCCTCACTGCGGTCGCGCTCCTCGTCACCGTCGTCGCACAGATCGCGTTCGGCCACATGGCGGACCGTCGGGAGCCGGGTCGGTTCCTTGCGCTCGGCATCGCGTTCCTCGGCCTCGCGTCTCTCGCGATTACGACGGCCGTGTCCTTCCTCCCGTTCCTCGCCCTCGTCGCCGTGTCCCGCATCGGCGCCGGGTTCTACCATCCCGTGGGAATCAGTTGGATCGCGCGCGCGTACGCGGCCAGAGACCTCGACCGAGCCATGGGGTTCCAGAGCTCGTTCGGGGACGTCGGAGTGATCCTCGGCATCGCGAGCGGAGCTCTCCTCGGGAGCGCTTTCGGATGGAGGGCACCCTTCCTCCTCTGGGGCGTCCTGAACCTCGTCGCGGTCGCGATCGGGGTGGGCCTCCTCCGGGGTCGGTCAAACATGAGCTCGCACGGATCGGAGCCGAAGGTTCGCGTTGCCTATCGATCCGTGCTGCACGACGTCCGCTACTGGATCTTCCCGATTGCGATCGGCGGCGCTGCGTTCAACATCATCGCGAGCTTCGGTCCTGTCCTGGTGAAGGACGGCTTCGGGCAGACGGACGCCGTGGCGGGCGTGTCGATCGCCCTGTGGATCCTCGCGGGAAGCGTCGCTGCCTTCTACTTCGGCCGGCTCAGCGCACGGTTCGGCCGGTACCGCGCCCTCCTCGGCGCCTACCTCGCTCTCACCATCGCAACCCTCGCCGCGGCGATGACGGGCTTCGGGGTCGCGATCGTGGCCCTTTGGACTCTTGGCTCCGCTCTGTTCATCACGTATCCGGCCGTCTTCTCGTTCATTTCGGAGGCGAGCCGGGAGCGTGTCCAAGGGGCTGCCTTCGGCGTGATCTTCGGATTCCAACTCGTCGGCGGGGCCGCTGCGACGTACGCGTCGGGATTCCTTGCGGAGGCTCTCGGGAAGAATCCGACGATCCCGTTCTTCGTCGCAGCGGTCCTCTGCGGAACCTGTTTCCTTTATCTCCTCGCGGTCCGGTCGAGAGCGAGGACCGCCGAACACACGCCTTCCGTCGCTGACCCTCAGCGATAGGCTGCGAGGTCACCCTTCCTCGTGTGGACCTGTGTCCGTCCGTCGGGGTAGATGTGGACGACGCCGTGCGCGGCCGCGACGAGCGCGTTCGACACGTAGCGTCGGTGGCATCGGAAAAACACCGCCTCCGCGCACATGATCGCGATGTCGTGCTTTCGGAGGAGATCGAGGAACCGTTCGATTGGGTGCGTGCTGTGACCGATCGTCCAGACCGTAACGACCATCCGCTCACCTCGGGGCAACAGGTCGCGCCTTGGCCCGCGCCGCGACGGTCAAGAGAATCCCGACCATCACGGGGATCACCCCTTCTTGTGCGAGGACCCGACCGGGTCGGAGTATGAGGAGTATCGAATAGAGAATGAACGAGACGAGGCCGGCCCCGGTGCCGAGGAGGATGAGAATCTTCCCCGGGCGCACGCGGTCGCGGTGGAACAGCCACCCGCCAATGAATACGGCGATTCCGCCGAGGGACGCAATCGAGACGAAGACGAACGCGACGGCGAGGAGCAATGGCCGGGGTCCAAAGAATTCTACGAGGAGTTCGAAAAAATGACCAACGCTTCGTGCACCCGTCCATCCGACGAGGAGGAACAAGACGCCAGCGATTACCGCGAGGATCGCCGCACGGTCGTTGCCCCTAAGACGACGCCCCCGCATCGCAGGTCACGACCCGATTACACGGCGGAGCGCTTCGAGGTTCTCCGTTCTCCGATCGAAGTAGGCCCGCACCGACGAGAGGAGGGAGGTCAGGCCCCCGGATACTGCTGCCTTCAGGTCCTTCGGGTGGAGCGCACCGGACCGGTACGAGCCGGCGAGGGGGGCGAAGTCCGCGAACGCAACGTCTCCGCCGTACTTCGCGGAGCGTTCGACCCGGAGCGGGCCGTGTGGCAGCAGGATGATCCGCGCGACTTCCGTGACGAAGTTCCCCTCCGTTTCGTTCGGCGGGCAGAAGGCCTTGTCAATCTTCTTCGCGATCTCCTCCGGCGGGTCGTGGATGAGGATCGCGCCCTCGGGTTTCGACTTGCTCATCTTCGCGTCGATCGCGTCCATCCGGCCGCCCCCTTTGAGGCCAATCAGTAGCGGGGTGTGGAGGGCGATGACCCGTTTCCACCCGAGCTTCGGTGCAAGGTCCCGATAGAGCATGTGCGCGTGCCGCTGGTCCATCCCGCCGAGGGCGAGGTCGAGGTCGAGTCGGTGGATGTCCGTTACTTGCATCGCAGGGTAAATGAGCATCGAGGCGTCAAGGTCCGCGTCCTCCTCCTTCCGGCCCATGATCGTGAGGGCACGCTTGATTCGGGCGACGCTCGCGCGCTTCGACATGCGAATCACGTCCGCCCAGTACGCGGGTGTGCTCACGAGGTCGCTCGCGGACACGAACCGGACGCGGTCCGGGACGCCAAGGGCCCGGAACGCGTCTTCGAAGTAGCGAGCAGAGATACGGATCACGTCGAGGTCGCCCCCGAGTTTGTTGTTGATCATCGCATGCCAGTCCGCCAGGAGGAACGTGAAGTCGAAACCTGCGGCGACGAGGTCCTTGATCTTCCCCGCGATCGGAACGCCGCTCCCGATGTGGACGTAGCCGCTCGGCTCGTAGCCGACGTACGCCTTGGGTTGCGCCTCCCGGTCGAGGAGGGCGACGAGCTCGTCGCGGGTCACGATCTCCTCGACTCCGCGCGCGACGAGCGGGAGACGCGACTCCGTGGACATGGGTCCACGAAGCAATCGGCCCGATAAAAGCCTTCTCGGCCTACTTCACCTTCCCCCTCACCTTGCGGGCCGTCGACTCGACGGCTTCCGCGGACGCCTTCACGGTCTCCTTCGTAACCTCGAGGCCCTTGCCGACGGGCTGGGCTTCCACGACGGTCTTCGCTTCGAGCGTTTCTCCATAAACTGCCGCAACCCGGATGGCAACGCTGCCCCACTGCACGCCGTTCGGCGGATGGAGCACGGTTCGCGTTTGCCGTCGGAGTCCGGAGAACGAACACGCTCTGCGATGGACGATCACTTTCGAAAAGATTCGCCACCAAAGTTATATGTGAACCTGGACGCTACGCGCGCCCAATGCGCAGGGCCGCCGTGATTGCCGTCGCAATCCTCCTGGCCCTCCTCCCGGCGGTGCGCGCGGTCGACGACCCCCGCGACCCCGGACGGCTTGGCAATATCATCAGGGTCCTCCCGGCGCCGCAGCTTGCGCCGGGCGATTCCGGCGTCTTTCGGTTCAACTTCACGAACTCGTACCAGCACGAGATGCGGAACTCGAGCCTCAACGTCTCAATCTACCAGTACGCGACGATCGAGGAGACGCTCCCTGTGGACGCGAACTGGCGGTGGGAGTTCCCGAAGATCCGCGAGAGCAACGGGCGGGAATACGGGATCCTTGGGCCCACGGACGTGCTCGCTCCAGGAACGTCGCGCGCCCTCAACTTCACGATCCTGACGTCGACGGACATGCCCCATGGATCCGTGTTCGCTCAGGCCGCGTACTTCCTCCGGTTCTGGCTCGAGTTCGACATCGACAACGGGACGGGCGAGGAGCACTACGTGATGGCCTCGAAGGGATACTTCACGCAGAACCAGTGGGATGAAGCGCGGACGATCTTCGACCCGCGGGAGTGCACACCCTACAACGAGACGAACCGGTGCTTGGGGAACCTGAACCTGACCCGCCTCGGCGTCGACGGCGTTCTGCCCGACTCTGCATTTGGGGTCAAGGAGCCAATCCCGATTTGGCCATTCTATGCGCTCATCGCCGCCACGGGCTTCTTCCTCGTCCTCGCGTTCCTGTTCTGGGTCGAGGAGAACCCGGGGCAGTACCCGCGGATCGAGCGGCGTTGGCTCGTGTTCAAGGGCCGCCTCCGCCGCCGCGTGCGGATACCGCGAAAGCGGGACATCTAGACGCGCGTCCGCCCCTAACCGACGCGATGAAGTCCAATTCAGCGGAACCTCCTCGACAACCATATTGGGACACCCGTGGAACGGAAGGTTTTTACCGCGCGCGACCCTCGGCGCGGCAATGGCCCAGCCGTCTACGCTTCCTCGCATGGTCGCGTTCTGGTTCTATTCACTCCTCCTCGGTGCGGGCATCGCGTTCTACTTCGCGTGGGGCGTCCTCTTCAACTCCTGGAACCTGTTCGAACCGAGGAACATGGGCGCGTACGCGGTCACGGTCGCCCTCGTCGGCTTCGGGATCGTCGGAATGCTCCTGTATCGGACGCCTCAGTAGGCCTTGGCGGCGTAGAGAACATCCGTCGCGGGCCGCCCGCACACGATGCAGGACCCGGATGCGGCCTCCTTCTCGTACGACGTCCCCAGCACATCCATCCCTGTGCCCTTCGTGATCGCGAGGCCGCACTCCTCGCGGCCGCACCACCCCATCCGGCTGATCCCATCGTGGGCGTCCTCGAGGCGGGTGATCATCGCGATGTTCTCCTTGAGCATCGCCTCCGCGCGGGCGTACAGGTCGACCTGCATTCGGTCGAGAACGGTGTGGAGCTGCGCGGCGAGTCCCGCCACGGCGAGCGAGCGCTTCTCGCCCGTGTCCCGGCGCACGACCAGGACCTCCCCCTTCGCGAGGTCCTTCGGGCCGAGCTCGAGGCGGAGCGGCACTCCCTTCGCCTCCCAGTGATAGAACTTCTCGCCGGGCCGCACGTCCCTTTCGTCCAGGTGCACGCGCAGCGACCCCTTCAAGGACCCGTAAAGTTTCCTCGCCGCCTCCAGGATCTCGGACTGCCGGCCCTTCTCGAGGATCGGAACGATCACCGCCTGGACCGGAGCGACTGCGGGCGGGAGGACAAGCCCTTTCTCGTCCCCGTGGACCGCAATGATCGCACCCGGGATCCGCTCGCTCATCCCGTCCGTCGTCTGGTGCACGTACTTCCGGGTCCCGTCGACATCCTCGAACATCACATTGTACACGCGGGAGAAGTTGTCCTTGTAGTGGTGGAACGTCGCGACTTGGAGGGTCCGCCCCGTCGGAAGGAGCGAGTCCGCCCCGAGAGTGAAGTGCGCGCCCGGGAACTTGTCCCACTCCGGCCGCTTCGAGATCATCGTCGGGAGGCAGAACCGCCGCATGAGACGCTCGTGGATCGCGAGATCCTCCCGGATCTGCGCCTCCGCCTCTTCGTACCTTGCATGGGCCGTGTGGGATTCGAAGAAATGAATCTCCCGCACGCGGAGGAACGCCTTCGTCATCTTCGTTTCGTATCGGTACGTCGCCACGATCTGGTACACCTTCAGCGGGAGGTCCGCATGGCTCCGGACCCACAGCGCGAACATCGGATACATCGAGGTCTCGCTCGTCGGCCGGAGGACGAGCCGCACGTCGAGCGGGTTCTTCCCGGCGTGAGTGACCCAAAATACGTCGGACTCGAACCCCTTCACGTGGTCCGCTTCTTTTTGGAACTCCGTCTCCGGGATCAGGAGGGGGAAATTCACCTCACGGTGGCCCGTCCCGTCGAACTCCTCCCTCCACGCCTCCTCGACGAGCCGCATCATCGCCCAGCCGTACGGGAGCCAGACGTCCATCCCCTTCACGGGGTACCGCTTGTCCCGGAGCTCCGCCTTCTCGATGACGTCGCCGAACCATTCGCTGAAGTCCTCTTCCTTCCGCATCGAGCGAACCCGCGACGCCGAGGGCGACTTAATAGGATTGCGGTGTGCGCAGCGGGCCTAGAATCGATGCCCGCACCGGAAGCACTCGGCGTCCCCCGCGTCGACGGCAGTGCCGCACTGGGGACATCGCTTCGTCGTCGAGGCGGGAGGCGGTGGCGGCGCGACGGGCTGTGATGAGATCGTGGGCGGCGGGGCCTCGACCTCCGGCGGGGGAGCCGTCGGGGGCGCCTCCCTCCTCCGCAGTCGCAGGAACACGAAGAGGAGAATCCCAATCACGGCCGCGATGGCCGCCACTCCCGCAGCAATCAGGGTGAGCTCGAACGCGGGTCGAATCGCGAACGGCTGGCTCACGGCCACGCTCGCGACCCCGTTCCCATCAATCACCGTGACCCGGATGCGGACATCTCCGGCGTCGATGTTCGGGGCGATCCACGTGACGCTCGTCGCGCCTTGCAGCGGCCCACCGATCCGGCCGTTCCCTGCGGAGGAGCTGTAGTTCACGTACACGATGAGATCGCCGAGTGCCGTCTCCGGATCGCTCATCGTCCACGCGATTGGAACCGGGGCCCCGGGCCGGAACTCTTGCCCCGCCGTCGGGGAGGTGACGGTCACCGCGGGTACGGCGTTCGCCGCCACGGAGAACGTGAACAGAACGCGCGCCAAGGGGTGGGGCGGGTCGCTGAGATCCGTTCCCGTGCTGTCGACCACGACCGTGTAGATCGTGCCGACCGCGAGGATGTTCAACGGAATCGTCACAGTGTCATCGAGGAATGTCGTGTTCGACCAGAGGAACGTCTTCGTTGCGGGTCCGGGGTCCGGAGCGATGGAGAACGCCGATTCCACGGACGCACGGTTCAGCGACTCCGAGAACACGATCGTGATGTCCTGGTCCGGGGCAACGTTCCCCTGCAGGTTCGCCGGGATTGTGCTCAGCAGGGTCGGGGCGGTGCTATCGATCACGAACTCGAGGACGGATTCCCCGCATCCGACAAGCCCGTCGGTGTCCTGCCCGCACACGCGGATGCGGACGGTGTCCGAATCGATCGTCGGAACGGACCACGGGAGGACGTTCGGATTCGCGGTCCCCTGACGGTCCGCGACGATCGCGTTCGGAAAGCCGTCCGTCCCGCCAAGGGTCGAGTACGCAACGTCCACCGTGAGCGCGGTATTCGCGTCCTCGAAGTCCGACATGTTCCATCGGATTTCGTGGGGCGAGCCGCCGGACCAACGCTCCCTGCCCGCGGGGGCGGTCACGGAGACGACGGGAGCGCGGCCCTCCTCGGGCCCGATCGCAAAGTCGCTTCCCGCGTTCGTGTCCGCGCACGCTGCGTTCCGGCGAATCTCCTCGCCGATCCCAGGCGCGGGCGCGTCCGACATGATCGTGTTGCCCGGCTCCCAGGTCAGCGCGCCTCCGCCGCCCGTTGCGTTGAATTCGACTCGGTCGACGACGACGTCGAGCCCGCCATTCGACGCGCCGGCTCCGCCGGGGTTCCGGAAGACGAGCTTGAGAACGTCACCGTTCGGACCCAGATAGGTCGTTGAGCCGAGGTTTACGAATGTGCGGCTTCCTGCGCCCACGGTTCCCGTGAGGAACACGACGGGCCCGACGAAGCTCCCGGGGATGTCCTTCTGGACGTAGTAGCTCGCGAGGTTCACGACAGTATTCGTTGGGTTGCACACGTATGCGTACTGGGCCAGGCCGTCCCCAGGGCGAGTCGTGATGCCGAAAATCTTCACGAGCCCGGGTTGCTTGTTCGCGATAGCCCAGGCGAGGTCGATGTTCTGGACTTCGCCGGAGGTCCACGGTGCCCGTTGCTGGAAGACCTCTCCGCTCGTCGTGAGGTCGCCATGGACGAACATCACGTTGTTCCCGGGATCTCCCCCTTCCTTGATCGATGGGGTCTCGGAGGTCCCCCCGACGTAGTAGTTGCCCGCGACCTGGACCGCGTACGCCCCGTCCACGCGGTACGTCGCCGTGAGGTTCGAGTAGTCGACGCCGTCGATGAACGTCCGAATCGGGTTGTTCGCGGGGAGCGCCACGCCCGCATCGTCTTGGGCGAACCCGAACGCTTCGAACGGCGGGAGAGGGGGCGCTCGAACGGGGGGCGCGGCGGATGCGAAAATCACGAGCGCGAGGAGGATCGTGGCCAGGACGACCCCGGGCGACCCGCCTCGCAACGTGCCTCCTCCCTTAAAACGTCAATGTCCGTCGTCCTTCATGTTTCCGTCCGTTATAAATACGTTCCCGAATCGACGGCGACGTGTCAACCAGGATGAAAGGTTCTTAGTCATCGTAACGTTCTGCGACGCTTCCGGAGAATGAGATGGCACGGGAAATCGTGGAGTGCGTTCCGAACTTCAGCGAGGGACGCAGGAAGGAGGTCGTCGACCGCATTGCGGCGGCAATTGCGAGAGTGCCGGGAACGAAACTCCTCGACACGGAGATGGATGCGAACCACAACCGCGCCGTGATCACGTTCATCGGGGGCCCAACGGCGGTCGCGGAGGCCGCGTTCTGCGGCGCACAGGAGGCCGTGAGTCTCATCGACCTGACGACGCACCGGGGCGAGCACCCGAGGATCGGCGCGCTCGACGTGTGCCCGTTCATCCCGATTGCTGGCGTCACGATGGAGGACTGCGTCGCGATCGCGCGCGCGGTCGGAGATCGGATCGCCCGCGAGCTCAAGGTGCCCGTGTACCTGTACGAGGAGGCCGCCACGAGACCCGACCGGCGGGCCCTGCCGGATATCCGGCGCGGCGAGTTCGAAGGCCTCCGGGACGAGGTCAAAACGAACCCGGACCGGGCGCCGGACTTCGGTCCGCGGGAACTCCATCCCACCGCGGGCGCGACCGTCGTCGGCGCGCGCGCACCGCTCATCGCCTTCAACGTGAACCTCGGCACCCCGGACGTGAACATTGCGAAGAAAATCGCGGCGGCGGTTCGGGAATCCGGTGGAGGGCTCCGGTTTGTCCGCGCAAAGGGCTTCGAGCTGAAGGACCGCGGGATTGTCCAGGTTTCGATGAACATGACGAACTACCACGCCACGCCCCTGTTCCGCGCGTACGAATTCATCAAGGCGGAAGCCGAACGCTATCGTGTGGCGATCGTCGGGGCCGAGATCGTCGGCCTTGTGCCCCTCGGCGCGATCTCGGACGTCGCTTCGTTCTACGTGACGCTCGAGAACTTCAAGATCGATCAAATTCTGGAGACGAGGCTGTGGGACTAGCGGACCGGAGCGTGAGAGATTTCCTCGAGGCCGTCGCCTCCGCGAACCCGACCCCGGGGGGCGGGAGCGTCGCCGCGCTTTCGGGAGCCCTCTCCGCCGCCTTGAGCCGCATGGTCGCCGCCCTCGCGATCGGGAAGCAGGGATACGAGAAAGTGGAGGAGGAGCTGCGACGACTCGAATCCCGCGGGCAGGAACTCCAGGAGCGTCTCCTCCGGCTTGTCCACGAAGACGCGGCCGCCTACGACGCCGTCGTTGCGGCGATGCGGCGACCGAAGACGACCGAGATGGAACGGGAGGGGCGCGTGAACTCGATTCAGTCGGCCTACCTCCACGCGACGGAGGTGCCGCTCGACACGATGGAAGCCTGTTCAGAGGCGCTCGAGATCGCCCTCATCGCAGCGGAGAAGGGAAACCGAAGCGCAGTCACGGATGCCGGGGTCGCGGCGCTCCTCGCCCAAGCCGGAGTTCGAGGTGCGAGCCTGAACGCGCGGATCAACCTCGCTGCACTCCGGGACCACGCGGTTCGCGCTCAGCTCGAAGAACGGCTCGCCGCGATCATCGAGCAGGCGGACAAGGTCGGCCGCGAGGTCATGGCCCTCGTCGAGGGGCGGTTGTGAGGACGACCGGCCACCCTACGGACGCTGCATGGGCCCCGGCGTCAACGGCGTCATTGCGGACGGCGTCGGGGCCGTTCCCGCGGTGTACTTGATCACGGGGCAGCCATCCGGACCGATGTCCAAGGAGACGATTCGGAGCCGGCCCCGCCCAACGAGCATCTCGAGGTGCGCCTGGAGAATCGTCGTGGGCAGCCGTGTGAGGATGAGGAAGTCCTGGAGGGTCCGCTCTCGCGATGCTGCGTGAGAGATAATCTGCTTCCCGACGGGGTCGAGCCCGTCGTCGCGCTCCCCATACGTCTTCGCGGCGATCCGGCGGGCGAGATCCTCGAACGCGCTGACGACGTTGTTCCCGGTCTTCGCGCTCGTCATGTAGCAGGGCGCGTTCTTCTGGCGGCCGACCTCGAGGGCTTCGACGAGGACGTCCTTCGACGGCGGCAAGTCAGACTTATTGAGGAGAATCTGTAACGGAGTTTCCGCCGAAACCTGGCGGCTGAGGTCGATCCACGCGTTCATGGGAGCGAGGGTCCGCGGGTCCGTCACGTCGACCACGACGACGACGGCCTTGGCACCGCCGAGGACCGTGTCGAAGAGCGTCGGCCGGAGGAACTCCTCCCCCATCGTGTCCCACAGCGTGAGGTCGACGCGGACGCTTCCGACCTGCGGAAACTCAAGTTCGACAACCCGCTTCACCACCTTCGTGCCGAGGGTGATTAGGTACTGGTCGTCGAAGGCATCCTGAACGTACCGCCGAATCAGGGATGTCTTCCCGACACCGGTCCCCCCGACCAGGCACACCTTGGCCTTCCACTGGGCGGTGGGATCGTCTGCGCTGACCGCCATGACGGGGGACGATTTTCGAAGGGCACTTGAAACTTGGCGAGCCAGTTATCCGTGGCGATATTTTGCCGGTGGCCAGGTGCGGGCCGGTATCGGCCGGTGGAGGAGACTCGAACCGCGGGGAAAGCCTTTACCGGCCCGCCGTCATTCGCACGGTGTTCACATGGAGCGGATCAAGGCGACCCGGGGGCCCACCCTTCGCTGCAAGGGTTGGCGGCAGGAGGCGATCCTCCGGATGCTCGAGAACAACCTCGAAAACGCCGAGAAGCCGGAGGACCTCATCATCTACGGCGGGACCGGGAAAGCCGCCCGGAATTGGCCGAGCTTCCACAAGATCGTCGAGACCCTCACGATGCTCGCGGACGACGAGACCCTCCTCGTCCAAAGCGGGAAGCCCGTCGCCGTGTTCACGACGCACCCCGATGCACCCCGCGTCCTCATCGCGAACGCGAACCTCGTGCCCCGCTGGTCGACGTGGGAGAAGTTCTACGAGCTCGAGAAGCTCGGACTCATCATGTACGGCCAGATGACCGCGGGGGGCTGGTCGTACATCGGCTCCCAGGGGATCATCCAAGGCACGTACGAGACACTCGCCGCGTGCGCGCGACAGCATTTCGGCGGTTCCCTGCAGGGACGCCTCGTCCTCACCGGGGGCATGGGCGGCATGGGCGGCGCGCAGCCTCTCGCCGCAAAGATGAACGAGGCGGTTTGCCTCGACGTCGAGGTCGACGAGCGACGGATCATGAAGCGCGTCGAACGCGGGTACTGCGATATCCTCGTGCGGGACCTCGACGAGGCCCTCGATCTCGTGAACGACTCGAAGATGGAGGGCACGCCGTGCAGCATCGGCCTCGTCGGAAACTGCGCGGAGGTCCACCCCGAGCTCGCGCGACGCGGCGTGATTCCGGACGTCGTGACGGACCAGACCTCGGCCCACGACCCGCTCGGGGGGTATATCCCAAAGGGTCTTTCCGGGAAGGAAGCCGCGGACCTCCGAATTTCGGACCCGAAGGGATACCTCCAGAGGAGCTACGAGTCGATCGCGATCCACGTTCGGGCGATGCTCGAGTTCCAGAAGCGAGGCGCCGTCGTGTTCGAGTACGGGAACAACATCCGGGGCCACGCGTTCGAAGCGGGCGTGACGGACGCGTTCGACATCAAGGGATTCGTCCCGCTCTTCATCCGTCCGATGTTCTCCGAGGGACGCGGGCCATTCCGGTGGGTCGCGATCTCCGGCAACCCGGACGACATCCTGAGGACGGACGAGGTCGTGGTCCGGGAGTTCAAGGACAATACGGCGCTCGTCCGGTGGATCCGCCTCGCGGAGAAGTACGTGCCCTGGGAAGGATTGCCCTCGCGGGTGTGTTGGCTCGGCTACGGCGAGCGGGCCCGGTTCGGGACGATCATCAACCGAATGGTCCGCGAGCGCGCCTTGAGTGGCCCGATCGTCATCACGCGGGACCATCTCGACGCGGGGTCCGTCGCCTCCCCGTACAGGGAGACGGAGGGCATGAAGGACGGCTCCGACGCGATCGCGGACTGGCCGATTCTGAACGCGCTTCTCAACACGGCGGCGGGCGCGGACCTCGTCGCGGTCCACAACGGCGGCGGGGTCGGGATCGGCTACTCGACCCACGCCGGCGCGCTCCTCGTGTGCGATGGCACGCCGGAGGCGGAGCGGCGGATCCAGAGGGTCCTCACGACGGATCCGGGCCTCGGCGTCGTTCGCCACGCGGACGCAGGCTATGAAGAGGCACTCCGGTTCGCGGCCGAGCACGGTGTTCGAATGCCGATGCGGGAGTGACCGCCATGGCCCACCCACGCCTCGCCGTGGACGGAGTCCTCCTCTTGGAGGGACGTCTCCTGACGGTCCTTCGAGGGAACCCGCCGTTCCGAGGGATGCACGCGCTCCCGGGCGGGAGGGTGGAGCTTGGTGAACCGATTGAACTCGCAATGCGGCGGGAGTTCGAAGAGGAGACGGGTCTCGTGGTGGAAATCGCCGGGTTGGTGGGCGTCTACTCGAATCCCGGGCGAGACCCACGCGGGCACACCGTGGCGATTGCGTACGCACTGCGGCGCGTGGGAGGGAAGCTCGGCGCAGGATCCGACGCCGCCCAAATCGAGCTCGTCGATCCCCACCATCTTCCGCCGATGGCGTTCGACCACGCAGACATCGTGCGGGACTTTCTCGAGGGTGGGCAGCGCTATGACTAGAGCTCCGCGCCCCGGTTCCGCCACACGCGCTTCGCGCGGCCCGGAACCCAACCAATCACGAGAAGGAGCAGGGAGACGAAGGCAAACAGGGCGAGGCCGTCGGGCGTGATGAGCGGCGCCGCGCGCTGCGAGGCGAACACAATTCCGAACGCCGCGAAGCGACCGATGCATGCCGCCGTGCTTGCGGCAAGGCCCGCGCGGTTGCCCGCCTTGACGCTCACCCAGATCAGGAACGTAGCGACGACGATGAGAAAGATCGCGGACAGGAAGAACGGGAAGATGTACGTCTCCGCGCCGACGAGGACGGGCACAGTGAACACCCCCAGGATTCCCGCCACGATCGCGAAGACGGAGCGATACGCGACGCCGTATCCGTAGAGCTCGCGGTACCGTCGCGCGACGACAACGGGGTCACCGAGCGACGCCACTGCCGCGCTTACGTTTCCACCATCTGCGCCGACGGAGTCGACGAGGTGGCTCCGAAGCTCCCGCACGATGTCTTTCCGCACTCCCGCGTCCATCCCCGTGAGTCCGCGCCGGACCTGTTCGACGTACGCGTCGACGGACGTCATCGCGCCGCCTCCAGGACCCTCCGAGCGCTCGCGGTGAGCCGTTCCCACAACTCGCGGCCCTCGCCCAACGCGCGACGCCCCTTCTCCGTGATTCGATAATACTTCCGGGGATTCCCGCTCTCCGGCTCGACCCAGCGGCTCTCCACGAAGCCCCGCTCCTCGAGCCTCCGGAGCGCCGGATACAAGGTTCCCTCCTTCAGGTCGAAGAATCCGTCCGATCGTTCTCGGAGCTCCCTGATGATCTGGAACCCGTACTTCTGTTCCTTCGCGAGGAGTGCGAGTAGACATAGTTGCACCGATCCCTTCTTCAGTTCTGCCGTCCACTCCGGGGAGATCTCAGCCATGGGTCCGCGCGCGTATTTCCACCGGCGTATTTCCGTCTGCCGCCCTTGGAGGACCGACCCTGGATCCTCCCCAGAAAGGAAGAATGGGGAGGCGGGCTACTTCGCCCGCCGTCCCCTTGCTCGCACCAGGACCGCGGCCCCCATGGCAATCCCCGCAATGGCGACCTGGATTGCGAGCACCGTGAGTGGCGTCAGGTTCAGCGCGCCCGGGAACGACCACAGGAACGACGACGCCTCAAGGCCGGGGTCGTGGAAGATCGACGCACCCGCAGGGTAGATGAACGCCCCGCGGATCGCGAAGCCCGCGAACCCGGCCCCGCCATGTCGCGCGAGGAACCCTTCCCCGCCTTGGACCTGGAACAGCATCGTCGTCTCTACGCCGTCCACGGTGACGTTGCTCTGCCACAGAAGGCGGCCGATGCGGTCCCAGTCGTCGTCGAAGTACACGACGTCCTTCGTGAGCAGGGTTGGACGCTCCGCGAACCTGTCGTCCTCGTGGTGGCGGAACTCGCCCCCGTCTGTCGCGTTCATATGGTACGCGAGGTGCAGGAATCGCGCGACACGGTCCGGCACATAGTGGCCGACGAACGCGCGCGTCTCGAGCGCGAGGCGGTTGTCCGGGGATGCGAAGTCCCAGCCCTCGATGAGGTGGTCGTACTTCGCGCCCATCGCGACGGCCTCGCCCGAGAACGTGCGGTTCTCCAGTCGCTCAACGGCAGTCACCGGGTACGGAAGTCCTTCCTCGACTGTGACCTGCCACCACGGCACTTCACCGGAGAACTCGCGGACGTTCACCCGAAGGTGGAACGTGAACGCGATTCGCTCCACGGCCCCGTCATCGGGCGTCCCGGGTCGGATCTCATGGACCGCCCGATCCCAGACGAGCCCGTATCCGAGGTCCTCCGTATACACGGTGAAGTTCACCCACGTCGTCTCACCGACCACCTCGGTCGTGGGTTCCGTCGCCGACCATGCGGTCACCAAACGGCTGGCCTTCACAGGCACGTCGTTGAGTCCACTGATATTCAGTGCGCGGAAGTTCAACAGGCCGTCTCCGCTCCGGTCCTCGAACTCGATCAAGGCATCCATGCTCTGACCGAAGATCGTGAAGACCGGGAGGTTCCGGGTCGCGAGGTAGTTGCCCTCCGCGTCGTAGATGTCAACGCCTCCGAGGTACCGCTTGTACTCAGCAAAGACGTACACCTTGTTCGGCGTATCGATCGTTCCATACACCACTCCGACACGCGCGTCGCCCGCGCGCACGGTGATCCAGTCGCCGCCCCCGAGCCGGTCCGTCGAACCGGTCTCGACGACGGGCATCAAGTCGCGCTCCTGCGCGCTCGCGAGGCCTGCGAAAGCCATTGAGGCGCCGAGCATCGAGAGCACGACCAGCGCGGCCACGAATCCCTTCATCTTGTACACCGTCCCTTACGTCGTGAACCACATAGGCTCGCACAGTGCATAGTGATGCTATGTATTAAAACCACCGACTCCTTTTTCAGATCCGCGAACTGGACGCGCCCTCTCCGCGGGTCGCGATGCCCTCTTCACTGAGGATAGCGCTCGAGCGACGGGACTCCTTCAAGTGGCAGGGCGACGGGGGCGTCCGAGCGATCCGAGGCGGCGTCGCGGCGGGGCACTGCCGCCCGCTCCACGCCGCCGAGAACCACGCTTTCCTTGCGCTAGATTAGGGTTCCCTCGGAGCGCAAAGGACAAGCCCCCAGGACGCGTGCTCCCGGGCGTGCAGGCCGTCGTCCTCGACGCGAACGCCCTCCTCATGCCGTTCCGGTTCCGTCTCAACCTCGAGGCGGAGATCCGGCGTCTCCTCGGCGACCACGAGA
>DATESQ010000044.1:0-3318 GCA_035283985.1 Thermoplasmata archaeon
CGGGCTCGCGAAGGCGGGCGTCAAGACGCTGCTCGTCGAACGAGGGAAGGCCCCGGGCCACAAGGCGATGTTCGGCGGGCGGATCTATGCGTACCCGCTGCGTAAGCTCCTCCCGGACTTCGAGAAGGACTGCCCCGTCGAGCGGTTCGTCACCCGGGAGAACATGTCGTTCCTCGCGGAGGCTACCGCGTTGAACATCCAGTTCGATTCGCCGAAGCTCGCGGGGGGCGGATCGGCCTCCTTCACCGCCAACCGCGCGAAATTCGACGTGTGGCTCGCGAAGAAGGCGGAGGAGGCGGGCGCGATGCTCATCACGGGAATCCGCGTCGATGGCCTCCATCGCGAAGGAGGGAAGGTCAGCGGCGTCGTCGCGAACCACGACACGGTGAAGGCCGACGTCGTCGTGGCGGCGGACGGTGCGATGTCCCAGCTCGCGCGGGGCGCGGGGTTGGCGGGCGAGCCAGAGCCCCGGGAATTCTCCGTGGGCGTGAAGGAGACGATCGAGCTCCCGCAGAAGACGCTCGAGGAGCGGTTCAACGTGGACGAGCGCGAGGGCGCGGCGTATGTCTTCGCGGGCTACGCGAGCAACTGGCTTCGCGGCGGAGGCTTTCTGTACACGAACAAGACGACGCTCTCCCTGGGGCTCGTCGTGTCGTCTGAGGACCTGTCGGTCACGAAGACGGAGATCGGCGTTCTGCAGGACCGGTTCCGCAAGCACCCCGCGATCGCACGCCTCACGAAGGGCGGGAAGGTCCTCGAGTGGTCCGCACATCTCGTTCCCGAACTCGGCATCCGAATGGTCGCGAAGGCGTACACGGACGGTCTCATCCTCGTGGGCGACGCGGCGGGGTTCCTGCTCAACACGGGCTACACGTTCCGGGGCGTGGACCTCGCGATCGCGAGCGGGATGGCGGCATCGGAGGCGATCCTTCGAGCGCGCAAGTCCGGCGGCTACTCCGCATCGTCGTTGGCGGTGTACGAGACCCTTCTCCGCGAGCACCGGGTGACCACGGATCTCGAGACCTTCTCGCGCGCGCCGCTGTACCTGAAGAATCCCAGGCTGTTCAACGTCTACCCGCGGCTCCTCAATGAGATTGCGGAGAAGGTGTACTCGATCGATGGAAAGGGACAGCGCAGGCTTCTCGACATCGCCCTCCAGGAGGCGAAGGCCGGGAAGATTTCCGCTGTGAAGATGCTCCTCGACCTGCTCAGCGGCGCCCGGGCGATGTGATCCCATGGAGCGGGCTCGGAGACGCCGGCTCGCGGAGGAACTCGCCGCCCGCGTCGTGAAGTCCCGCGGGGACATCGTCTCCGTCGTGCTGTTCGGGAGCGTCGCGCGAGGAGACGATGGGACGGACTCCGATGTGGAGATCGCGGCGATCGCGCGCCGTGGTCTCGCGCGCCGTGAGGTGGACCGGTTCATCCTCGACGGCGTCCTGTTCGGCGTGTACTGGTACAATGCCGCGGGGCTGCGCCGCCAGATGCTCGAACCGGAGGGGGACGCGACCAAACATGGATTCCTCGACGGAGTCCCGCTGTATGATTCGACCCGATGGTTCGAGAGACTGAAACGTGAGGTCGCGGACCTGCCGCCCTCATTCTACCACCGGTCCGCGGAGGACGCACTGCACCAAATGTACGAATACGTCTGCAAGGCACGGAACGCGAGGCGGCGGCGCGACGACGCGAACATCGCGTACGCGACGGGGGTGGTCGGGTACGAGGCGCGCGTGTTGGCGGCTCTCTTGAACCGCCGCCACTACCGGTCGGAAAACACGATGACCGACGAGTGGCTGCAATTCCCCGATCTTCCCGAGGACTTCCAGCGAAAGGTGAAGCCCCTCGTCGAGGGCTCCGTGACGTTGCGCGTTCGGTACGAGTCCGCGATGGCCCTCTGGCGGCTGTGTCGGGAGTGGGCCGCGACGTGCGGCGTGCGCCTCCGTGTTGTTCGGCGTCTGCCCGCGAGACCCGTCGCGAAAACTAGATAGCGGGTCGGGATTTCGCTCGTCCGAATGGCCTCGGGACCTCGCAGCATCGTCTGCATCAAGCAGGTGCCGAAGGCCCAGGAGTTGCAGGTCGACCCGGTGACGAACACGCTGAAGCGCGTGGGCGTGCCAAGCGAGATCAACCCGCCGGACCGGAACGCGCTCGAGATGGCGCTCCGGATCAAGGACGAGCACGGCGGCGAGGTGTTCGTCCTGACGATGGGGCCCCCAGTCTTCACGGCGTCCCTCGAGGAGGCGCTGGCGATGGGGTGCGACCGCGCGTTCCTCCTCACGGACCGGCTTCTCGGCGGCTCCGACACCGTGCCGACCGCGCACGCGCTCTCGGAGACGATCCACAAGATCGGCGGCTACGCCCTGATCTTCTGCGGTGAGGAGACGACGGACGCGAGTACGGGCCACGTTGGGCCGGGCATCGCGGGCCACCTCGATCACGCGCAGATCACGTACTGCTCCGAACTCACGTACAGGGGCGGAACCGTCGTCGGCAAGCGCACGGTCGAGGACGGGTACGAGTGGTGGGAGTGCCCCACGCCGTGCGTCGTGACCGTGAACTTCCTGTCGAACAAGCCGCGCCCTCCCTCCATCACAGGCAAGATCCGCGTGAAACGAGGGGGGCTCATCACGACGTGGTCGTGCGCGGACGTGGGCATCGACCCGGGCAAAGTCGGCATCAAGAACTCTCCGACGATCGTCGCGAAGGTCGACACCGTGCAGCTCCCTGTCCGGAAGGCGAAGATCTTCCGGGGCAATCCGCGCGAGGCGGTCGCGCAGCTCCTGGCGGCGATGGCGGCCGATGGGGTGCTTCCCGGATGACGATCCCGAAGGACAAGTCTGAGTACCGTGGGGTGTGGGTCTTTCTCGAGGCCCGCCGCGGACGGATGCGGGATGTCAGCCGGCAACTCCTGGGGGTCGCACGGCGGTTGGCCCACGACCGCGGCACCAGCGTCGCGGGTGTCCTCCCCGGACACCAGGTCGAACCCATCGCTCACGAGGCCATCGAGTACGGCGCGGACCGCGTGTACCTCGTGGAGGACCCGCGGCTTGAACCCTACACGTCGCGGCCATTCACGAAGGTCATGGCTACGCTGGTCCGGAGATACAAGCCCGAGATCGTCCTGTTCGGCGCAACGAAGAACGGGCGGGACCTCGGTGGCCGGCTGCATGCGGTCATCGAGACCGGCCTGGCTGCGGACTGCGTCGCCCTCGTGATCGACGAGGACGGGAACCTCGACATGATTCGCCCTTCGTTCGGTGGCAAGTCCCTCGCCCATATCCTGTGCCGGCAGCACCGGCCGCAGATGGCCTCCGCCCG
>DATESQ010000045.1:0-2590 GCA_035283985.1 Thermoplasmata archaeon
GTTGTTCAAGCTCCTCATTGGCCAGCTGCGGATCGACCAAGGGGAGCTCAGGCTCCTCGGCGAGAACCCGTGGAACAATGCGCGATTGAAGCGGCGAATCGGATACTGCCCTGAGTCGAACGAACTCTACGGCTGGCTCACTGGGGAGGAATTCGTAGAAAGCCTTCTGCGCCTCGACGGCATCCGCGCCTCCGCGGCCCGCACGGCCGCGCGCAGGGCGTTGGAAACCGTCGGCCTTACCAACGCCAAGGACCGCCGACTTCGGACGTTCAGCCGGGGGATGCGGCAGCGGGCGAAACTCGCCCAGGCTTTGGCCCACGAACCGGAGGTCCTCATCCTGGACGAGCCCCTCTCCGGTGCGGACCCCCTCGCCCGCATCAACATCCTCGAGACAATCGCCAAATTTGCACGGGACGGCGGTCACGCGATCGTGTCGACCCACGTTTTGTACGAGGTCGAGCGCCTCACGCAAAACGTCGTCCTCATCCACAATGGGAAGGCGATCGCCTCCGGCGATATCCACGCGATCCGAGGCCTCATTGACGCGCATCCCCACGCAGTGCGACTCATGACGTCGACGCCGAGGGATGTCGCGCAGGCCCTCGCGGGCCTCGACCACGTCGTGTCCATCGAGTTCCCCGCAGCCGAGGCCGTTCTCATCCGCACGCGGCAGCCCGACGTGTTCTACCGGGAGCTGCCCGGGATCGTCGTGGACCATCGGCTCGATGTGCATGGGCTCGAAAGCCCCGACGACAGCCTCGACGCGGTGTTCCGGTACTTGGTGGGGTGAGTTTCCATGAAACTCGCGGAAGAGCTTGGGAAAGCGTCGGTCATGTTCGCGATGACCCTGCGATATCTGCTCTCGACGAGGCGCGGCATCGCGACGGCGGCCCTTGCCGCGGTCCCCCTTCTCTTGGCGGGCTCGCTCGCGGCCGCACGCGTGGAGACGTTTGACATCCTACTATTCCAGATTCTCATGGTCCCTCTTTTCCTCCAGGTCGTGCTGATCTTCGTGACCCTCGTCTCCGCGACGGCCCTCATACGGGAGGAAATCGAGGACAACACCCTGCCCTACTTGCTGACGAGGCCGGTCTCGAAGCCCGCAATCGCGCTGTACAAGTACACGGGCTACCTCGTCGCCGTCCTCGTCCTCCTCGTGCCGCCCCTCGTCCTTGCCTACGTGGTGACCCAGGGGTATGCGGGCGATCCCCTCGGCGCGGAACTCGATGTCCTTGCGGCCTTCCTCGGCGCGACCGCACTCGGTGGCGCGGCGTACGGTGCGTTCTTCACGCTCCTCTCGGTCTTGACCCGGAGACCGCTCGTCGTCGGCCTCCTCTTCGGATTCCTGTGGGAGTCGGTCGTGGGCTCTATTCCAGGGGACGTTCCGAGGCTCAGCATCATCCACTACTTGCGGTCGATCCTGAAGGACATGATTGACGTCGGGCCCCTCGCAGGCTATCCGACGGACGTCTCTGCCGCCGCGGCGGCCGCTATCCTGATTGCGTTCACGATCGCGGCCCTGCTCCTCGCGATGGTCGTGTTCCAACAATCGGAGTTCAAGCAGAAGGCGTAGGCGCGCTGGCCGGACCCTCCAGCCCTGGAATTCGGCGGCCGGGTGCGAACCGCTCATGAAGGTTTATGACCCTTGAACCGCATCGAGCCGCTCCGTGGACTTCGGACTCTCGGAAATCCATGAAATCACCCGGAAGAACGTCCGGGAATTCGCAGAGCGAGAGATTGCGCCGGACTCGATGAAATACGATGAGTCACAAGAAGTCCCGCACCACTGGGCCCCGAAGATGGGAAAGCTCGGCCTCCTCGGCGTCTTCGTCCCGGAGAAGTGGGGCGGCGCAGGACTCGACGCGATCTGCTATGCAATCGTGATCGAAGAACTCTCCCGCGTCGACGCGAGCGCGGGCGTGATCGCGGCCGTGAACAACGGCCTCGTGTGCGATCCGCTCCTCCGGTTCGGCACGGACGAACAGAAGCGAGAATGGCTCATTCCCCTCGCGAAGGGCGAGAAGCTCGGTGCCTACGCGCTCACGGAATCCGGCAGCGGCTCCGATGCGGCGGCCCTCCGGACGACCGCGAAGCTCGAGGGCGATGAGTGGGTCCTCAACGGGACGAAGGCCTTCGTCACGAACGCGCACGATGCGGACGTGATCGTCGTGTACGCCCGCACGGGGCGGGACAAGTACGACATCTCCGCGTACCTCGTGTCGACGGATGCGCCCGGCTTTGAGAGGCTCAAGAAGGAAAACAAGATGGGGATCCGCGCGAGCGACACGATGCTCCTCGGCCTTGACAACTGCCGGATCCCGAGGCAGAACCTCCTCGGGGAGCAGGGGAAGGGGTTCAACATTGCGCTCGCGACCCTCGACGGCGGGCGGATCGGGATTGCGGCGCAGGCCCTCGGGATCGCGCAGCGGGCCCTCGAGGAGAGCCTGAAGTACGCGCAGGAGCGGGAGGCGTTCGGCCAGAAGATCGCGGAGTTCCAGGCGATCCAGTGGAAGCTCGCGGACATGGCGACGGAAATCGAGGCCGCGCGGATCCTCACATACCGAGCCGCGTGGATGAAGGACCGCGGCGT
>DATESQ010000046.1:0-3350 GCA_035283985.1 Thermoplasmata archaeon
CGAACTCTGGGAGTTCCACGGGAATGTTAAAATACTCCGACATACACCCCTGCAACTTGCGAAGTCACAGGAGGGAGCGATATCCCCGATATCCGTGAACGCGTTGAGGCCGACCGCGGACTGCTGAAGAAGATCCAGCTCCGGATCCCCGGATATGCGGGATACCGGCGCCGCGAGGACATCCGCCAGGCGGACAACATCCTGCGGATCCGGATTTACGAAGCGATGAAAGGGCTCCGGAACGACCTCGACGGCGTGCGGCAGGCAGCCGCGCAGTCCCCGAAGATGAGCCTGTCGGCGATGGGCAACGTAATCTTCGAGCTCGAGGGCTCCGAGGCGCGCGTTCGCCATGCGGAAGGGGGCTACTCTGGATTCAGCCCTGCGATCCGCATCGAGGAGGACGAGCTCGACCGCCTCTACGAATACGATTATGCGATGCTCGAGGGCCTCGACCGCGCCGCGGAAGGCGTGGCTGCGCTCCGGGCAGCCGCGGAGGCCGCGGACAAGGCCGCCTTCGACAAGGCGGTGAATCAGCTCCGCGCGGACCTAAAGACGTTCGATACCGCATTCAAGAAGCGCATCGAAGCAATTACCGGCACTGGGGTGAAGTGATGATATTTCCCGTGTTCCTGTTCGGCGGCGGGAAGAGAACGGATCAGACCGCAGGCCGCGGAGAGGGCATCACGCAGTCGATGACGATCGCGTGGGACGACCAGTTCAAGCGGAACAACATGATGTGGAAGGTCCCGCGAAACATTCGGATGAACGACAACATCGTCGTCCGTGAGGACGAGATCGCCGTCTTCTACCGCGATGGAAAGGCGCTCGCGTATGTTGACCGGCCGGACCGGTACGCGCTCACCTCGCAGAACGCGCCGATCCTCGGCTGGCTCCAGAAGGTTTTCACGGGCATCGTCCAGCAGGCGGAGGTGTTCTACCTCCAGAAGCGCATGTTCGACGGCAAGTTCGGGTCGAAGGACCCGTTTGTGTTCGAGGACCCTGACTTCGACCTCATCGAGCTCCGCACATTCGGCGAGTTCCGGTACCGGATCGAATCGCCGGAGTCGTTCATCAATCAATTCGTAGGAACGTTTGGTGCCGCGACTTCCTCGGAGGTCGAGGACCGGATCCGCGAAGAGATGGTGAAGCAGTTCTACGTGACGCTCGGCAAGATGAAGGAAGGCGGGATGAAGGTCACGCAGCTCGCCACGAATCTGAACGAGATTGAGCAGCGGGTCCTGATGGAAACGAAGCCCCACTTCGCGAACCTCGGCCTCGAGATTGTGAAGATTAGCGGGCTCAACATCCCCCTCCCGGAGAAGGTCAAGGAGGCTGTTGCAACAGCGTCCGCGGGTCGCATCCTGAACCGGTCCTCTGCAGCGGGAGCGCAACAGTTCGCGATGGCGGACGCGCTGAAGACCGCGGCCGCGAACCCCCAGGGCGGCGCCGGCGCGGGCCTCGGGCTCGGCGCAGGAATCGGCATGGGGTACTCGATGGCGGGCCAGATGGGCCAGATGCAGGCCCCGCAGCAGGTTAAGACGTGCCCGAAGTGCAACTCCCAACAGCCCGTGACGATGAAGTTCTGCGGCAACTGCGGCGCGGACATGACCGCGCCCACGGGCAAGCCGTGCGTGAAATGCGGCCAGCCCGTCCCCGCGGGCCACAAGTTCTGCGGGAGCTGCGGCACGACGCAGGAGGTCGTGTGCGCCTCGTGCAACGCCGCGAACCCCGGGAACCTGAAGTTCTGCGGGAACTGCGGAAAGCCCCTCTCGAGCGGGTGAGCGCATGGCTGCACCGATGCCGCCCCCGCCGGCCGTGAAGCTCTCCTCCGTCGCCCTCACGGGGATCATCGTGATCCTCGTGCTGATGGCGGCTGGGGTCTTCGCGTACGTCCTGTTCCTCGCCCCGCTCACGACGGACCAGCGCCTCTGGTGGAACGGTTTCGTCTCGATCGCGTTCGCGTTCATCGCGTACCTCGTGTACGCGGGCTCGGAGGCGAAGCAGATCCGATCCCTCGCGGGCGTCCTCTTCCTCATCGGCGCCGCGAGCTTCTATGGCTCGATCTTCGTCGGGACCGGGGACACGCTCGCGAAGCTCGTCTGGTCCGTGATCCTATCGATCCTCGTCGTTGCGGTCCTCGCCGGGATCTTCGTGATGTCCCGCCAAGGCGAGCAGACGCGGATCCGGATGTCCGGCCGGCGCCTCACGCCGTAGCGGTCCGCATTCAGAGGCGAGCCGCGAATTCTTGGACCTTCTTCGAGGCCCCGCCCAGGATCGGCGTGCCGTGGCCCATCACGAGGTTCTCGAAATGGAACGTCGCGAGCTTCTTGATTGACGCGCGGTGCAGCTTCGGGTCCATGTTGTAGCGGTCGTCCATCGGACGGAGCTCGCCCTCGTTGTTGATTGAATCTCCCGCGAGGAGGAGTGACCGGGTCTCGTCGAGGAGCGCGATGTTTCCCGTCGTGTGGCCGGGCGTGTGGATCACGCGGAGTCCATCGTGGACGCGGCCATCGTCGAGGAGGACGTCCACGACCGTCCCTGGGTGACGCTGCGCGGCCGCGCCGGGAGGCCCCATGTACGTCTCCTTCTTCGAGATGAACGGTGCTTCGACGCGATGCGCGGCGACCTTCGCGGACGACGCAGCCTGTTTGACCTCCGCGAGGCCGCCGACGTGATCCGGGTGCGTGTGGGTGATGAAGATCGTCGTGATGTCGGACGGCTTCATCCGGAGCCTGCGGAGGTACTCCGGGATCTTCCCGGCATCCTTCTCCGTCGCCGTATCGACGAGGACGAGCCTCTGGTCGACGAGGAAGAACGTATTCGCGTACGTGTCAACGATGTGCGCGCCCTTGAGAAATTCCGCCATCCCGCAACTCCCAGGCGGGTAATGGCTCGCTCTGAAATAGGGCTTTCGGCCTTGAAACGCCCTGACCGCACGAACCTCGAGGACGTGTTTGTCTCGGGCGGGATCTCCGTCGTCCGCGCCATGGTTCAGGAAAAACGGGCCGCGGAGGCGATTGACACGCGCCTTTTGATGACCGTACCCGCCTGGGCCGCGACCCCGGGCGTGGCGAAAGCCTTAACCCTGCAGCGGTTTCCGCGGGGAGCGAGGGAGCCGAATCGATCACGTCGAGGTCCTCGACAATGGACTTAAAGTGATCCTGCGACCGGTCCCGGGCGTGCCCCGGGTGAGCGTCTGGGTCGCGTACCGCGTCGGCTCGTCATACGAGCGGCCCGGGATCACAGGGTCCACACACTGGGTCGAGCACATGCTATTCAAGGGCGGCGGGAAGCTCGCGAAGGGGGACATCGACCGCCTCATCTCTCGGGTTGGCGGCGACTTCAACGGA
>DATESQ010000047.1:0-6173 GCA_035283985.1 Thermoplasmata archaeon
GCTCGAAACCTTCAAGCCGGACCTCCGGTTCGGACCCGCCGCAATGGCGATCCCGCCGAACGTCGGCCCACCGAAGACGATCGTGTTTCGGTACCCGGGGCTCGAGAAGAAGCTCCGGGAACAGTACGTGTACCAGGCCTATATGAGCGCGGCGGAGGTCGCCCGCCAGAAGTTCATCCCCGGGAACCGGCTCGTGCTGAAGTTCAACGAGGAGGTCATCGGGGAGGGGCAGATCATCCTCCGCGACCCCGTCACTCTCGCGAGCCTGAGCTTGTACGACGCCCTCGTCGGCGGGTACGAGACCGTGGACGCCCTCCGGAAGGACGTGTGGCAGCACATCGTCGGGGACGTGAAGAAGCCGGAAGGGGTTGAGTTCTACAAGATCTTGTTTCGATGGCTGTGAACCCCGTGGTCACACTTTTGACCGGAGGGTGGGCTTCCAAGATCCCGTCCCGTCTGGCAATTCCGTCCTGACCATGTCCTGGTAGAGGAAGGGGTAGTCTCTCTTGCAGATCTCAGCCACTTGGTCGAATACCGTCCGGATTTCCACCTCTGCCGCTGGGTCGGTCCGCATCTCAATCACCCAGCGCAGCGTCCGGTGGTTGGCGGTCCATATGACGTGGGTCGCGATTCCGTCGGGAATAACCCTGCGGATAGCGGACGTGATCCGCTTCTTCTTGTCCATCTTGAGTTTGTCCCACGGGACAGATTCCTCCAGCTTGTGATACGCTTTCTCGGCCTCTTCGAACGCCCTTGTCATCGCCCGTCTCTGTTCCTCGTTCAGTTCGTCGGGGATCCAGAAACCCAGTTCCTTCAGCCGCACATACCGGAGTGACTCCTGGCTAATCGCGACTCCAACCCTGTGTCTCGCCAGCTCGTGCGTCATGACACGTGAGACGTTGAGGAAGGCGAATGAAACCGAGCCATGCTCCGCGACGCTCCCGTCGCCCTTCTCAAGGATATTCGCGAAGTATTCCTTGGAGTCCGTCCGAATCTTCGTCACATTCGGGTTCAGTCCAATCTCAAACGATCGGTAGCACATCCGGCCGGCCAGCTCGATGAGGGTCTCGCCACTGTCTGACATCTCAACAAACCGGCTCGCTCCGGATTCCGAGACCGCCAGCTCCTTCAGCATCTGCTGGACTCCATCCCGGTCAACTTTCGTCTCTGCCAACTTGATGACAACCGGTTTCGTCAGCCTCATCTCGTCCCCATCCTTGTTTCGTTTGAAGACGTCATACTCGAGATGCGATTCTCTCGAGAACCACGGCGTAGTCGTCGTACGGGAACCGCGGCGGGGACCCAAGCGATTTCCGGATAGGTATGCTCGCGAGGTTCACCCACAGTCCGTTTGCGATGGCCGCCCTCGCCCCCAGCGCTTGCTCCGCCTTCGTGGCGGTCTCGTCGAACGACCTTCCGAAGTCCCGTGCGGCAATGAGGTGGCGCTTGAATTCCCCTGCCCGAGAGACCCCTTTCTCCTGGAGGAAGTCCGCGAGCTTCCCTGCGTACTCCTCGAAATCGGTCTTCCCTCCCTCCCATTCCTGGACGATCTCGAAGCATCCCGCGTTCGCGCACACTCCGATGCTCACGCTCTCCACGGCGGTCGCGACATGCTCCCCCGCACCCTTGTAGTCCTTCTTGCGTAGGCGTTCCGTCGCGGCGGTGAGGTAGTATGTGTGCCCGAGAAGCTCGAAGAGGGACTCCCCCGCCCCCGGATCTCCCCAGGCATTGTCGAGCGCGAAGGCCGCGCGCCGGAGTCTTCCCCCCACGCGAAGGAAGGCGTCGAGGTCCTTCATGTCCTTCTGGATGTCCGCCCGAAGTTTCCCCGGTTCCGCCTTCGAGGCGTGCCACAGGACGTCGTGAAGGACCTTCTCGTCCCGCGAGAGCCGCTTGTCAAGGGCCTTGAATCCCGCCATCGTCCTCCCCGTGTCCGTGATGGCGGCACGCGGGAAAAGGGTTGTCGCTATGGAAGGACCTCGAATCGCGCGATGTGCGCAGGACCCTGGAGCAGCGGCATGAGGCCGAAGAACGTGCTCGAGGCCCCCAGGTTCATTCGCATCGCGCCCTCGAACCGCTCGATGTCCGCCTCCGAATCCCACTCGCTGTATACCATGAACGAGGGGCCGTGGATCGGGGTCGCGAGGTACGCTCGCTTACACCCAGGGGACTTCGCGATGAATGCGACGTCCTCCCGTAAGAGCGAGAGGCCCTTCTCCTCGGTCCCCGCACGGAAGGTGAACTGCGCGACCCGCACGAACATCGCACCACGACATGGAGGAACTCCCTTTAGCCGCGTCGGTCCGAGATCCCGAGGGGCTTACCTTTAAGTAGCCCGATTTGCTGGAAGCGCCCAATGTTCGGGCGCGAGAAGATCGGGGAGGAGAAACAGTACTGCGAGAAGTGCGGTACGGAGAAGAAGTACTTTGTGCAGCACTCCCACGGGAACTACCCGATCCTTGACTACGTGTGCCCGAAGTGCGACCTCGGCGGGGAGGCGGAGATCCCCGAGTGGTGGAGCTCCCCGGAGCCGAAGAAGGAAGACTGATTCCGTGGCGGACGCGCCGAAGGTCATCCGCGTGTATCGGATCAGCGGGTACGTCACGGGCCCGTGTGAAAAGTGCGGGAAGGAGGAGCGGGCGCTCCTGATGTTCGAGGACTACGGGATGGGCTACGAGTGTCTGGGCTGCGGGTTCTCGGAGCGCGTCGACCGGGTCGAGTGGATCGAGGGCGACGAGTTGCCGAAGGACTGGGGCCTGCGCTGAGTCACAGGATCCCACACTTCAAGCAGATGCCCTGTCCCCAGCACGCGTTGCACTGCCGCTTCATGCGGAGTGTAATCCGGTAGCCGCGGCCCGCGCAGTGCGGACAGAATCCGCTGTCACTGCAGTCGTCGCACACCCTCTCGATCTTTCGGATTGCTAGCTGCACTTGTCGGTTCTGGGGATTCGCGCTCGCGACCCGGCCGAGGAGGTCAAGGGCCTCCGAGCGCCGACCCGCTCGATCGAAGCGATGGAGCGCGGACGCCTTCAGGGTAAGGCCCTTCTCGTTGTCCGGCTCCACCGCGAGGACCTTGTCGAAAGAGGCGATCGATTCCTCGAACGCCTCGCGGACCCTCGGGCTGTCTTGGAACTCCTCCTCCAGAGGGATCCCGCGCTCCACGATATCGAGACGCCGGAGGTCCCGGGCGCGGGCAGCGAGCTTGATCGCGCGGGCGAGGTTCAGACCGACGTAAAGTTCACGAACCGGAGCGTCGGCGGGCTCCTTCGCGAACGCTTCCTCGACCGCAGCAAGGGCGTTTTCAAACTGACCCTTGTCCACGGCCGCACGTGCGCGCTCGTACGCCTCCCGCCCGTGTCCTGACACCATTCACGACTCGAACGCCGAGGACGCCTTAAGGGTGCGTCCGGACCCGCAAACCCTTATCTCAGAACCGGGCATCGGCCCGCCGTGCCGGACGAGAAAACGTTCGACGACGCGGAGTTCCTCGGTCTCGCCCGCCATGCGAGGCGGGACCCGCACCGGCTCGCTCTGTTCGCGCGGCACTTCGAGCCGGACGAGCGGGCCCTCGCGCTCCTCCCGATCGCCGGCGGGACCCTCGTCGTTACGGGTCGGAGGCTCTTGGAGTTCAGCGCACACCTCGAGGTCGACGGCGCATGGAATGTGCGGGAATTTGCGGGCTACACGGTCGTCCGCGAGGTTCCCCTCGAATCAATCACCGACGTGACACGAAGGGCGAACCCGTCGGAATCCTCTGGGTCACGGGTCGTCGAGGACGCCTTGCAGGTTGCCCGTCCGGAAGGGATGCAGGAGTTCGTCCTGTCCCGCGGTCCCAATCGCGTCGTGCCCGACGAGGACGTTGCCTCGCTCGTCGCCCTCCTCACGCGACGTAGTCGATCCCCGAGTTGATCCGCCGGAGCATCTCCCGCGCAGGTTCGTATCCGGGGTTCACCTTGAGGGCCTCCTCGAAATGCTTCCGCGCGAGCTCCTGGCGACCCTGGAGCATGTAGACGCGGCCGAGGTTCGTGTGAGCGTAGAAGTAGCAGCAGTATCGCTCCGACGCGAGCGCCTTCTTCAGCCACGGGATCGCGTCGCCGTACCGCTCGAGCTCGATGAAATAGGCGCCGATGTCGTTGTACGGGTTGCCGAAGGTGGGGTCGACGTCGATTGCCTTCTCGCACTCCGCGACTGCGCGATCGAGATCGCCTGTGAAGCTGTGGACCCAGCCGAGGAACGTGTGGCCCTCGGAATTTGGGAACAGGGCGAGGGAGCGTTCGTACAAGTCCGCAGCGTCTTGGAGGACTCCGACATGCTGCACGATGTACGCTGCGTGGAACGCACGACGGGCCGCGACTTGACGGGCGTTCAGCATGTGGGCCTTGGAGTCCAGGGGTCCAGCGCGGAACGTCTCTTCGATCGCGTTCGCCGAATTCCCATCGGCGGGGGATAGCACCCGTCCTTCCCAGGCGTGTTCGATCAGGTCGTCCCGTGCGAGGAGTCGGGCCCAGGACGCCGCCCGCGTCTCGCCACCACCGCCACCCGCGGGCATCTCTTCGACGTTCAAATCGAGCTCCGCGTCGCCGCTCCGGACCCGCTTCCGGAACGCAAGGCCCTCCGCAGCGAGGCCGCGAGAGACGACGAACCCCAGGTTCGCGACGTGGGCCATGAATTCCCCGGGGGCTCGACCGCCGCCGAGGACGAGGATCCGAGCGAACCGTTCGCCCTCGAACGCGGGCACGACGTTCACACGATCCAACAGGCCGGCTTGCGAAAGGTTCTTCATTGCGTCCGTCCGGAGATCCTCCTCGGGTTCTGCGACGACGATGCGCGCGTCGGGTACGATGTGAGCGATGACCGCGGCGGGGTAGCCGCCTGCGGCTCGATAGACGCCGACGGGACGACCCGGCTCGAGATCGAGGAGCTGGAGGAGCGCCGCGAGGATGGCGGGCGACGGGAGGATCGTGTCGCGGAACCGCGTCGAATACGGGATCGGCGCGTTCGCGTACGCGAGCGGCCGCAAGTCCTGAGGTAGAAAAGCCTCGAGATCGACAGAGAGGAACGCGCGCTCGATCGCAGGGGACAGCAGGAGTCCGCGTTCCTTCAAATGAGTGACGACGTCCCTACGACGATACATCCGCGCCCCGAACGCAGGACAGCGTTTCAACCCTTTCACATTTTGTGAGGGATCAGCGGACGACCGCGCGGATCCTCGCAATCTCCTCCGGCGCGAGGGTTACCACGTCCGACGCACTCAGGTTCTCCTCAACGTGAGCGGGCGTCTTGCAGCCCGGGATCGTCGTCGATACATCCGGAAACGCGAGGACGAACCGCAACGCAGATTGTCCGAGGCTCCGGCCGTCGCGGGCGAGAAATCCGAGCTCCTGCGCGAACCGTGCGCGGGCGGCGATCATCGGGGGTGGCCAATAGCTCCGGATGTCCCCCGGTGGAAACCGCGCGTCCGGTGGGATCTTGCCCGCGAGGAAGCCGTTGCCGAGGGGCTCGCGCGCGATAATCCCCACGTTCGCCGTGCGGGCCTCGTCGAAGAGCTCGTCGATCCATTCCTGGCGGAAGATGCTGAATGGGACCTGAAGCGTCTCCGGCTTGCCCGTCCCGACGGACAGGACGCCCTCGACGGGCTCGTGGATCGAGACGCCGTAGTGGTCGATCTTGTGCTCCCCCACCAAGGCGTCGAGGACCTCGTATGTCGCGGGATCGCCCATGAGTTCCACTGGCGGGTTGTGGAGCTGATACACGTCCACGTGGTCCGTCCGGAGCCGCTTCAACGATCGATCGAGCGCGAACGCGATGTACGCGGGATCGAAGTTCATCCGCACCCCGCCATGGTAGAAGTCCCCGCCGACCTTCGTCGCGATGTACACCTTGTCCCGAAGGCCCTCGAGGGCCTGACCGAGGATCTCCTCGCTGTGGCCCCAGCCGTACACGTCCGCAGTGTCAAAGAAGTTACAGCCAAGCTCGACCGCGCGCTGCACCGCCGCGATCGACGTCGCGTCGTCCGTCGGGCCGTACGAGTTCCCGTGCGCGTTCCCGCCGATCGGCCACGCGCCGAAACCGACCTCGGAGACCTTCAAGCCCGTACGGCCGAGCGTGCGGTACTTCATCGTTGCGAATCCTGGGGACGAGCAAGCCGCGCTCGTTTATGAGCGTGCGCTCCGCGA
>DATESQ010000048.1:0-5039 GCA_035283985.1 Thermoplasmata archaeon
GACCCGCCTGAGCCTCCTGATGGACATGGCCCGCCACGCGGTCCTGAACAAGGTCGCGGACCGCGTCCGGCCTCTGGCCCGGAGCTACGTGGAGCGGTGGGTCGCGGGGGAGTTCTCCCTCGTCGATGTCGTGACCCGGAAACACGAGTCGGAGATCCGGGCGTGGAAGGATCTCGTCCTCTCGACGATGGACGTCGTGACGGTCGACGAGCTCCTCGATGTGTGCCGACGGACGCGGCCGGACCTGAACGACCTGTGGGACGGCGCGGGGGCCCGGGGGAGGCTCACGGAGGAATGGAGGAAGGCGCATGGGTTCGTCCAACGATTGTGACACGCTAGAGGCGCGGCGATGATGCGGGAGATCGCGTGGCGCGTGTTCGCCCGCGAGTACAACGACTCGACAAAAGAGGTCTCCGGAGGCGGCGAGCGAAGCCCGTCGTACGTCGTCACGCCCCTCGGGGCGAAGGTGAACCGGCTCTTCGTCGTCGGCGTCCTCACGGACGTCGAGAACGTCGCGACGGATGAGGCGCCGATGTGGCGCGCTCGGATATCGGACCCGTCGGGGACCTTCCATATTTACAGCGGGCAGTATCAGCCCGAAGCGAGCGCCGCGCTCGCGAAGATCAAGCCGCCCGCGTTCGCGGCGGTGACGGGGAAGTCACGTCTCTTTTCGCCCGAGCCGGGGACGACGTATGCGTCGATTCGGCCGGAAGAGGTGAAGATCGTCGACGAGGGCCTGCGGGACTACTGGATCCTCGAAGCGTGCCGGTCCCTCCGGAAGCGGCTCGAGGCGATGCGGGAGGCGCAGAAGATGGACCCCGTGACGAAGGAGGAGCTCGTCGCGCTCGGCGTGAAGTCCGCGCTCGCCGAGGGGATCGTCACCGCGGCGGGGCACTACGGCAAGGTCGACCTGAGCCGGTACTCCTCAATGCTCACGGAGGCCCTGACGTTCCTCCTCCCGGAGGCTAGGGTCGTCTTCCGGGAGCCCGAGGAGGAAGCCGCCGTGTCGAAGACGACCGCCACGGCGGAGCAGGAGGCGCTCGAGGAACGCGTCCTCGGGATCATCGGGGAGCTCGATGCGGACGGGAAGGGCGCGAGCTGGGACGCGATGGTCGCCCGTGCGGCGAAGGACGAGGTCGACAAGGATGCGATGGAAGAGGTCGTGAACTCCCTCCTCGACAAGGGCCTCATCTACGAGCCGATCCTCGGACGGATGAAGAAGATCTAGGCCGAGACCTCGCTCCGTCGCTCAGCGGTACATCCGAAGGATCGTGTCGATCTCCGCGAGCGTGGCTTCGACCGCAGGTCGGTCCTCCGCGTCCGGCACGTTCGCGAGGTACCTTCGCAACTCCCGCCGGGCGTCCGGATTGCGGCCGAGCCGGTGGAGCACGATCCCGCGGTCTCGGACATCGATCCACGAATCGGGCTCGAGGACGCGCATCTTGTCGATCACCCGCAGCGCTTTGTCCGACGCCTCTCCCTGGAGATACGCGAATTTGAGGTTGCTCAGCATCCGATAGAGGAACTGCGGCTTCCCGACGGGCGCCAGTTGCTCCTCCCGTAACGGGACTAGGTCGCCGCCGACGCCCGCGACGATACGGGCGCACTCCTCGGGGGTGAGCCGGCGCCCGCCATGGTACGGATCGATCAGGATGCGCCCGGGACCGTCCCCCGCCCCGACGATGAAGTGGCCTGGAAGGCCGACGCCGTGCGCGGAAACGCCGACTCGCCGCGCGACCTCGAGATACACAAGGGATAGCGTGATCGGGAGGCCGAGGCGGCGGTCGATCACCTCGTTCAAGAACGAGTTCCGCGGGTCGTAGTAGTCCTCCTCGTTTCCCTTGAACCCGAGGGCGTCGAACAAGTACGCGTTCAGGGAATCGATGCGATCCTCGAGAGGCGCGTCCTGTCGGATCCGGTCGCGGGCCTCGAGGCCCATGTCGTCGAGCTTTTCGAGGTACGCAGGAATCGCGAGGGTTGGGTACTCCTCGAGCGCGATCAGGAGGGCGGCCTCCGCGAGATCGAGGTCCGGACCCCGTGCAACCGTTGTCGCGAACCGTTCCGTTGCCGCCGACGCCTCGCCCACAGTCCTCGGGACACGGCGAGAGAACTTGAGTGTTCCTACGCGGAGATGGGGGACACGGAGTTCACGACGGTCCCCGCGCACGTCGAACACGCGTGGTGGCCGTTGTGCTCGAAGGGCCGACCGCAGTCGTGCTCGTGCCCGTCGCCGAACCCGGAGTTGCGCGGGAACCATGTGTGTCCGCACGCGCGGAACTCGACATACTCGCTCGGAGTTTGCTCCGTCACGAGCTCGGGCCGGATCGGACACCGACATTCACCCGATGGCCACCAACACGCCTCGCACACGATGCCATAGCCGCCGTTCGGCGACGGGATCATGTGTCCGCCGCACCAGCGGCAGAGTTCGAGATGCTGTTTCGCCACCTCCGCCGCCTCCGCAGGGTGTATGCACTTCTGCACTTTTACATTTCAGTCTCGGAGGGCTCCTTTTCGTGAGAATTGCGCAATCTTTCGATGTCGTACCGTGACCACCGCGCGTCGCGCTTTACAAAAAGCCTTTATCGCGACGGCTCGATGCGAGCGCGGGATGTCTGGGATGCCTCTAACGGCCGAGAGAATCTATTCCTCGGAGGAGACGCTGAACAAGATCGTCGATCCCTTCGCGCTCCAGAAGGTTCCGACGGGGATCGCAGACCTTGACGCAATCGTCGACGGCGGATTCCCGGAGGGATCCCTCGTCCTCCTCCTCGGCGACATCGGCGCGGGGATGCAGGAGTACGTGTACACCGCGGGCTCGAAACTCGCGCTCGTGAGCCGGGATCCGGAGCTCCGGCACTACTTCCTCGGCCACGCATGCGACGACTCCGTGCTCCCGGAAAGAATCTGTTACGTCACGTTCTCCCGATCGCGGGAGGCGATCCTCCAGGAGATCGGTGGCGCGTTCAACGTGGACTTCCTCGCGGCGTTCCAGGACTTCTCGACGTTCAAGGACTTCAGCGGGACGTACTTCCGGAACTCCGTCGTCCCCGCGGGCTGGACCCACGAGGACAGCGCGTTCGGGGCCCCCTCGGAGAACATCCTCGAGAACCTCGTCGCGTTCCTGGACGAGAACGCGCCCGGCAGCCTCGTCGTGATCGACTCCCTCACGGACCTCGTCGAGGCGGAGACGGTCGAGATCCGGGACCTCGTGACGACCGTGAAGGGCCTCCAACGGGCGTCGAAGGAGTGGGGCGGGATCACGTACCTCCTCCTCACCCGCGGGATCCTCGAGAAGCGGTTCGAGCAGATGATCGTCGACAGCGTCGACGGGTGCCTCACGTTCGAGTGGCGCACGTCGTCGATGAGCTCCCGCCGCCAGCGCTCCATGCATATCGAGAAGTTCACGTCCGTCCTCCCACACCTGCCCCGGGAGAAGATCGCGCGGTTCCCGATCATGGTGACGAGCAAGCAGGGCCTCGTCGTAGTCTATGTGGAGAGGATTGCGTAAATGGCGGAAGTAGCGAGCGAATCGCGAGCGGTGACGGACAACGGGACGGGTAATTTCGTCCTCACGGGGATCGACGGTCTCGACGACATGCTCGGCGGCGGCGTGCCTCGAGGGCACTCAATCGTCGTCCTCGGGTCCTTCGGGACGGGGAAGACGACGTTCGGGATCCAATTCCTTGTTCAAGGGCTCATCAACGGGGAGAAGGGAATCTTCATCTCGCTCGAGGAGGACGTCGACTCGATCGTCGCGACCGCGGCCGCGTTCGGGTGGGACATCGCGACCCCGCTAAAGGAGAAGAAGCTCGCGATCGTGAAGCTCGAGCCCGCGGACGCGAAGACGACCGTCACGCGGGTCCGCTCGGAGCTGCCGAAGTTCATCAAGGACTTCGGGGCGGACCGGGTCGTCGTCGACTCCGTGTCCCTCCTGAACATGATGTTTCCGGAGGAGATGGAGCGCCGAACGCGCATTTTCGCCCTCTCCCAGCAGATTAAGTCGACCGGAGCGACGGCCGTGTTCACCGCGGAGACGAAGGACGGCAACCCGTTGTCCTCGCGGGACGGCCTCGTCGAGTACATTGCCGACGGCGTCGTCGTCCTCCGTGTGCGGGAGAAGGAAAGTGGGGACGTCCAGCTCACGATGCAGGTCATGAAGATGCGGCGGATGAAGCACAGCCGCGCAATCAAGCCGTACACGATCGACGAGGACGGCATCAACGTCCACGCGGACGTGGAAGTGTTCTGAGAGCCACGTCGCCCGTCCCGCGACGATGCCCATTAATACCAGGGGGATGTGGCGGGAGAGGGCTCCCTCTGAAACTCGTCGTCTTTGACCTCGAGAACACCCTGATTTGGAACGAGTTCCTCCCCGAGCTCGCGGCCCTCATCGGCAAGGAAGCGGAGGTGTCGGAGATCACCCGTCAGGGGATCGACGGCCGAATCGATTGGGAGGAGGGGTTCCGTCGTCGGGCCAGACTCCTCGCGGGGATCCGGCAGAGCGACATCCTCCAGCTCGCCCGGGCCCTGCGGCCCGTACCAGGTGCGATTGAGTTCGTGCAGCGGCTGAAGCGGGCGGCCGCGAAGATCGTCCTCGTGACCGGCGGACCGCGGGAGGTCGCGGAGTCCGCGATGGCCCTGTTCGACGCGGACGCGGCGTTCGCGAATGAGTTCGTGTACGAGGACGGCGTGTTCACGGGGGATGTGATCGTCCGCGTGAACCCACCGCGGAAGGGGGAAATCGCGCGGGAACTCGCCCGGAAGTGGGGTGTCCGGCGGGACGAAATCGTCGCGTTCGGGGACGGCCGGATGGACCTGCCCCTCCTGACTGAAGCGGGTATCCGCCTCGGTATCAACTCGAACGGACAACTCGAGGGCCACGTTCACCTCGAGACGTCGGACTATCGAGAGGCGGAACGGTGGCTCGAGGCGAACGGCTGGCTCCCGTCGGCCCCGTCGGGCGGGCCGTCCACGGACGGAAACCGATAAGACCGTCACGGGGTTCCCACACCCGCGGGCGGAATGAGGCTCCTCCG
>DATESQ010000049.1:0-40615 GCA_035283985.1 Thermoplasmata archaeon
CCATCGTTTGGTTCCTTGTCCATGTGTTCATCGACCAGAAGTTCATGACGCTCTTCTCGCTCCTGTTCGGAGCCGGAATCATCCTCTTCACATCCCGCGCTAAGGGAATCCCCGCGACTCACCGTTCGACCCGGCGAAATAGCGAGAGGTTACGCGTTCCATCGCCCGAGTCCGCCCATGATGTTCACCGTTGTTCCTCAGGAACATGAGCCAGAATATGTTGGCTACCGGCTTCCTATCACGAATCCCCGCAAGCTCGGTGCCCGAGTAGCTGCCGAGAATTGCGAAGCCGTCCTAGTCTTTCCGAGCGGGCTGTCTCAGCGGATTGCCTGGGTCGGCAGCAAGCCCACGGAAACGATTAACGTCGATTCCGAGAAGGAAATAGACCTTTGTGCGCGAGAGGCCAGCACAGGACAGTTTGTCTGTCCAACCGAGCGGGGCTACTTCGTCCTCGGGCCAGACGACTACGTGAGGTTAGGCAGGCCGCCTATCGACGCGACACTGAAGGTAACATGTGCTAACGGAGACCCCGTCCAAACTCTAGTGACCGTCAGGGAAGACTCAGAGGGCAAGGTCCGAGTCTCCGTCGGTTAGGCCGTTGACGTTAGGCTGGGCTTAAGTCCACGGCGGGTCCCACCGGCCGGCTCTTTCCTCTTTCCTCATCACCTACAGCGGCTGCGGTTCGTACCCCCTTCGCGTGAACCGTTTGATGAACGGCTCCGTCGGCGTCCCGAGCGCTGCCATGGCGTCCTGCGTGAATCGCTCTGTGTCGAGTTCCCTAAGCTGCGTTACGACATATTCCGCCGGGTCAACGTCGAGATTCTCCCTCGCAGTTTCGATGTAGCATTTCGCGAGGACCTCCTGGCGGGCCCCGTTGTTCGCGAAGAGTCGTTTGAAGCCGGTGTCAACGTCGAGGCCCGGGAAGACCTTCGTCAGTGGATGCTTCCCCGCCGTGATTTTGCGATTCACCCGAGCAAAGTCCATTGGGTCCAAGGCAAATCCAGGAGCTGAATAACCCTTTCGGAATCGGCCCATCCGTCCTGACCCGTCAACGTCGCTTCTTGAGGACCTTCTCGACCTGGCCCTCCAGCTTCGCGACGCGGGCCTTGAGGTCTTTGTTCTCGTCCTTCAGTTTATCGAGCTCGGCCTGCTGTTCGACCTTCTTCGCCCGCTCCGCGACCTTCTCTTGGATCTGCTTCACCGTTCGCCGTGCGAGCCTGCGGAACGTGCCGATTGGTTCCTGCTCCTGGACCTTCTGCAACTCCGGAATTGCCTTTGGATCACCCATCGTTCCGAGGCCCTGAATCGCGCCAATCTTCGTGCGGTAGTTCGTGTCCCGGAGGTGGAGCACGAGGATGTCGCGAATGTCGTCCCTCTTGTCTTCCAAGTAGTCTCCGAGTTTTCCGAGCGCGTTGCACGCGGCCTGGCGGATCCACTCCGGCTCGCCCGCGCGGGTGTACTTCTTCACGAGGGCGATCGCCTTCGCGTCCCGGAGCTCCGCGAGCGCGCTGAGCCCGTTCCTCGTGATAATGTTCCCGTGCGCCGGCCGGTCGAGGCCCTTGACGATCGTGTCGAACGCCCTCGGGTGACGGGAGTTGCCCATCGCGAGCGCGGCGGTGCCCGCGGCGTAGTACATCGTCTCCTCCCGCCACGCCTTCGCGAGAATCTCGAACGCCTCGTCGTCCTCGCGGAACTGGCCGAGGGCCTCATACACGGCCCGTCGAACGCGCGAGTCCTTGTCCTTTAGCCCCGCCATGAGGGTCGCCTTTGCGTCCTCCGTGCGTATTTCGCCGAGCGCCTTCGCGGCCGCACGCCGCACCGCGTGGAACGGGTCCTTCGTGAGGGCCGCCTTCAGAGCGCTGAGGACGTCATCATCGTGAAGGATCTTCCCGAGGCCCTCACACGCCTGGACTTTCGGCATCACCCGGTCTGAGTGTTGGAGCTGGTGCAAAAGCTCGTCCTTTTGCTTCTCGAACGTGAGCTTCTTCAGGATCCAGTTGTCGGGGTCGAACAAGACCATGTCCGGCTTCGCGGAGGCATCGAAGAAGAACGTCTGCTCCGGCCGCGAGACCTCGATCCGCTCCCGCCGCGCCTTCCCCTTCACGTGGAGCTCGATCTCCACGGGCGTCAGGAAGAGAGGCGTGAGGTCCTTCACCTCCTGCTTCTGTTTCACGGTGAGCGCGACGAGCTTCGTCTTGTCGTCGTACTTCCACGAGACCTCGAAGTCGGGGTGTCCGCCTTTGTAGAACCACTGGTCGAAGACCCTGTCAAGGTTCCGTCCCGTGGCCTCCTCAATCGCGACCTTGAAGTCATTCGTTTCCACGTTGCTGATCGCGTGCCGCCGCACGTAGTGGCGGATCGCCTTCCACCAGAGGTCTTCGCCGAGGACGTAACGGATCATGTGGAGGACGCACGCGGCCTTGTTGTACGTGTGGCTGTCAAGCATGTCCTCATTGTCGTGGTACTTGTGTGTGACGATCGGCCGGCGGTAGGACTTCGCGTCCTCCTCGAAGTAGCCCTGGGCGACCTCGTGCATCCGCCATTGAAACTCGTCCCGCCCGAACTCCGCTTCGAACCACAACGGGTCGAAGTACGAGGCGAAGCCCTCGTTCAGCCAAAGGTGGCCCCATGACTTCGTCGTCATCCAGTCGCCGAACCACTGGTGCGCGAGCTCGTGGGCGAACAGGCCCTCCGGCCGATAGTCGGGCCGCGTATGTGGGTCGACAAGGCAGCCGTCGTACAGGACCGTCAGGGACGTGTTCTCCATCCCGCCGAACGTGAAGTCCTGCACGACGGCCTCCGCGTACTTCGGGTACGGATACTTGAGGCCCGTGACCTTCGAATAGAACGTCATCATCGACGGGAGGTACCGGAACGTGTCCTTGACTTGGGGCCCACGGCCCTTCGGGACGTAGTACTGGAGCGGCACGCCCTCCCAGGTTTCCTCGACCACATCGAACTCCCCGCTCACAATCGTGATGAGATAATTCGGATGCGGGACTTCCTGGAGCCAGTGGAACGTTCGCGTCTTCCGCCGTGCGTCGCGCGACTCCTTGAGGAGCCTGCCGTTCGAGATCGCGAAGTGCTTCTCGTTCACCCTCACGATGACCTCCGACGTCATCCGTTGGTTCGGGGCATCGTACGAGGGGAACCAGCATCGGTTGTCCTCCTCCTCGCCCTGCGTCCAGATCATCCAGGGATGCCGCGGATACGTCTTCGAGGGCCGAATGAAGAACATCCCCTTCTTCGGCTTGCAGTCGTACGCAATGCTCAGCGTGAATTCTGTCCCGGCCTTGTAAGCCCGGCCAAGGCGGATTTTCAGTTTCCGCGTATCGTGCTCGAAGTCGAGGCTCTTCCTGTCGCTGTCCGCGACCTTTTGGATGTGGAGGTCCTCACCATCGAGGTCGATGTCTCGGAGACCATCGTTAAGCGGGCTCAGTGTCAGGGTCGCAGTCCCCTCCACCGTCCCTTCCCTCTCGTCGAGCCTTATGTTGAGCCTCACATGCCGAAGGTGAAACGTGCGATCCCGCGGGTAGTGCTCCGGCGCGGACTCCTCCGCGAAGACTCTGTCGGGTGCACCCAAATGATATGCCCGGCAAAAGACGAACGATTCCATGTGCCAGAGCCCCCAGAATCGCGGCTCGAACCGAGGGCCGCTATTTAGGGTTATCCGTGGATCGGAGCCGCGCACGCCGCCACGTCACGTATCCTTCGAACAGGAGGAACAGGCCGATCAGGAGGAGCGGCAACGAGATGAGTCCGATGTCAAGCTCGGACGTGAATTCCCAGAGGAACAGGCCGAACCCGATTGCGAAGAGCGGCAGCCCCACGACGAGGAACGTCCGCGCGGTCCACCGACGGGCCATGGGGTACGTAACCCGGGGACCCCGATAAAACTAGGCGGCGCGGATCCGAGCAAAGTACATGAGCGACTCGCGGTTGCGCGGCGTCGTGCAACCCGCCACGGCCCGAACACAGATCGACAAGCGCCCGCTCCGCGCCGCGATGGACCGGATGAGGATTCCGCTCCGGCGGACTCGACAGAGCTTCGAAACTCGTCTCGAAACGACCGGCGGCCTTTACGGCCACCGGTTCTGGAGGACGGTCGACGGGGCCCAGGTCGGCGGCTTCATGGGATTCATCACGGACCCACGCGGGTGGGACCACATCAATTCCGCCCCGCCGGAGGCCGTCGTGTTCGCCTTCGTGCGGCCGGTCGATCACTCGCTGTACCGCCGCCTCATCGTCCGCAAGAATTCATTCTTCCGCAAGGTCGCCCGGAAGTCCGCGTACGAGCAGGTCCGCTTCGACCTTTTTCCGGATCGGGAGGAGGCCCTCGTCCGGCACCGATCGATGCAGGGACGCCCGGCCGAGATCCTCGTACTGTCCGCGTGCGACTTCTTCATGACTTCGTTCCGCGCGTTCTGGGCGTCGGACTTCACGGGCCGGGTCCTCGCCCTCGGGAAACGGAAGAAGCGGAAGGCCTAGGGACTCGCCTCCGCGGACTCCAGGGCGCTCACGGTCGGTCCGAGCTCCGCCTCCGGCACGAGCTCGTACGTCTTCGTCCAATGATCCCGCTCGCTCCGGGCCCATCGGACCACTCCGATCTCCGCGAGCCGCGACGCTCGCCGGCGGGTCGTCTTGTTGCCCCATCGGTAACGCGCCGCCATGAAAGCGGTGAGGTCCCTCTCCCGCTCGACCCGCCCGCCGAAGTCGACCTCCATGACCCGCGCGAGGAGGGCGAGGTACCGCTGTTCTTCCAGCCGCGTCACATGCTCCACGATCCAGTCCCAACGTCGCATGCGTTTCCATCCTCGGGCCGTCCCGGCCCGCGGCGCCCGCTACGAACGTCGAGGGGATGAGCGGGGGTATTGCTTGTATTGTACTCACTCACTCGGACGCGCAGCCTTCTGCGGAGGAAGGTTTAACGTCGCCGCGGGGGTTCGCCGCGTCCGATGCTCGAGGGCCAGCGCGTCGTCGTGACGGGAGGTGCCGGATTCGTCGGGTCCCACCTCGCGGCGCGGCTCGCCGCGAAGAACGAGGTCATTGTCCTCGACGACATGAGCGTCGGGAGGCTCACGAACCTCGCCCATATGCGAGACCGCGTCGAGCTCGTAAAGGGGTCCGTCCTCGACCCCCGGGCCGTGAAGAAGGCGATTTCCGGTGCGGACGTCGTGTTCCACCTCGCAGCCCTTACGTCCGTCCCCGAGAGCGTTGAGCAGCCTCTCGCATACGCGGAGGCGAACGTAATGGGCACGATCAACGTCCTCGTCGCGGCGCGCGACGCGGGGGCGACGCGCGTCGTGTTCGCGTCGACGTGCGCCGTCTATGGGCGATCCGCGGGACCTCTCACGGAGGACCTCCCGCCGGATCCGATCTCACCCTACGCGGTCACCAAACTCGCGTGCGAATACTTCTGCCGCACAATGTCGCAAGAAGATGGGGTCGGAGTCGTGTCCCTGCGCCTGTTCAACGTCTACGGGCCGCGGCAGTCCGCGGACTCGCAGTACGCATCCGTCGTCGCGAAATTCTGCGAGGCGGCCGCGCGAAACCGCGCCGCGACGCTATACGGCGATGGCCTACAGACCCGGGACTTCGTGTACGCCTCGGACGTTTCGGAAGCCTTCGAACGCGCCGCGGAGGCACCGAACGCGGGCGGTCAGGTCATCAACGTCGGCTCCGGGAAGGACACGTCGATCCTGGAGTTGCTTCGACTCGTCGGGGATCTCCGGGGAAAGCCGCTCGAGGTCGTCCGCAAGCCTCCGCGGACCGGGGATGTGCGCGAGTCCCGCGCGGACACGTCCCGCGCCCGCGCCCTCCTTGACTTCACGCCGACGACGCCCCTGCGCCGCGGGCTCGAGCAGACCCTCGCGGCGTGGACGAAGACGCGGTGATCCGTTGGCGGGTCCGAGGAAGCTCAACATGGGGTGTGGCCGCGACATCCGCCCTGGGTTCGTGAACGCAGACAGCAAACTCCTCGCGGGCGTCGACGTCGTGTGCGACTTCTCCCGCTTCCCCTGGCCGTTTGTCGACAACGTGTTCGACGAGGTCGTCGCGATCCACGTACTCGAGCACTTGCTGAATACGCTCCGCGTCATGGAGGAGCTCCACCGGATCACGGCGCCGGGCGCGAGGACGACAATCGAGGTCCCGCACTACAAGCACTCGAATGCGTACAAGGACCCGACCCACGTGCGATTCTTCACGGAGGAGTCGTTCGACTACTTCGGGAAAGCCGAACGGTCGTACTACACGACCGCGCGGTTCCACGTGGCGTCCGTAGAGAAGGACTACGACTACCACATCGACAAGTGGGTCCGGCGGCCGTTTCCCCGCCTCCTTCCCTGGATCGAGCGGTATTTCGACCACACGGTCGAGAAGCTCACGTTCACGCTCGTCACGATGAAGTGACTAGCCTCCGAGCCGCTCGATGTCCGACCGGACCATGATTTTCACGAGATCGGGGAGCTTCGTCTTCGCTTGCCATCCGAGGACGCGCCTCGCTTTCGAGGGGTCCGCGCAGAGTGTGTAGACCTCCGCAGGCCGGATGTGCTTGGGGTCCGTACGGACGTACTTCTCCCAATCCTCGATCCCGACTTCCCGAAACGCGAGTTTCACGAACTCCCGCACGGTGTGGGATTCACCGGTCCCGATTACGTAATCGTCCGGCTTCGGTTGCTGGAGCATCCGCCACATCGCATCGACATACTCCGGCGCGTAGCCCCAGTCGCGCTTCGGGTCGAGATTGCCGAGCTCGATGGACTTCGCCCTGCCCTTGGCGATCATCGCGACGCTTTGGGTGACCTTGCGCGTGAGGAACTCGAGGCCCCGCCGCTGGCTTTCGTGGTTGTACAGGATTCCGTTCGAAATGTGCATGCCGTACGCCTCCCTGTAGTTCGCACACGCCCAATACGCGAAGAGCTTCGACACCCCATACGGGGACCGCGGGTGGAACGGCGTGTTCTCGTTCTGTGGAGATTCCTTCACGAGGCCGAACAGCTCGGACGTCGAGGCCTGGTAAATCCGCGCATCGGGGTGAATTTCCTTTGCCGCTTCGAGCAGCCGAATCACGCCCAGCCCGTTCACGTCGGCCGTGAGAACCGGCTGGCGGAACGAGGTCTGAACGAACGATTGGGCAGCGAGATTGTAGATCTCTTCCGGCTTCGACTCCTTGAGCGCGGTGATGATCGAGCTCTGGTCCGTCATGTCGCCGTCGAGGAGATGGATCTGGTCCATGATGTGCCGGATGTTGGCAACGTTCGGCGAACTGAGACGGCGTACGAGGCCATAGACCGTGTAGCCCTTTGAAAGGAGAAGTTCCGCAAGGTACGAGCCGTCTTGACCCGTCGTGCCCGTGATCAGCGCGGTCTTCGCCATCGCGCGTGGAACGGCCGTGGTCTTTATCTGTGTATCGAGTTCGTCAACGCTATGGTCGGCGGAGGGAGACGAGCGCAACGGCGTGCGTCTGGAGCCTGGATTCCTCGCGCATGGCAATCGCTTCCGTGGTTTCCTCCCATGTCGTGCCGCGGCGGACGTGGAACCTCGCCTCTTCCCAAATCCAGCCGTCCGTCACCCGCCGCAGACGCTGGCCATCATACGATCGTTGGACAGGCCCGACTCCGGCCCGCCCAAACGGGACTGTGAAGACGAGGAGACCTTCCGGCTTCAGGAGGAGTCGAAGCGCCCGCATCAACGCGACATCCGCCTCGGGGTCCGTGCCCTTTTCATAGAACCCGACTCCAACGTGCTCGAGCGTACTGACCATGACCGCGCCGTCGAACGATTCCGGCTTGAATGGCGGGCGACTCAAATCCGCGCAAACAAAGTCCGCTCCTCCACCTTGGAGCGGGAACGACGCGAGATCCGTCGCGACCGTACGGTAGCCAAGGGCCGCGAGGTAGAGCGGGAGCGGAGACCAGCGGGACCCGATGTCGAGGACGCGGCTCCCCCGGGGGACCTTGAGGGCGCGAATCGCGAAGGGAATCTCGATGACCCGCTCGTTCGTCGCGAGCTCGCGGCGGATCGCCCGCGGGAAGGAGCGGACGAGGGCCTCGCGGAGGAACTTATGGTCCTCGACGAGCCAGGCGAGGAGCCGGCTCGGATAGTGGAGGCGAAACCACACCGCGGGCATGAAGTCGACAAAGTCCCGCGGGCGGCTCCGACGACGCGACCCGGCTTCCCCGTCCGTGGAGCCTGTCGCCATCTGCGGCCTCGCGCGACGATGCTCCCCTCCGCTATATGGCCCCTTCGATGACCTGCCTCACGCGGCAACGGCCTCGTACGCGTGGAGCGTCGCCTCCGCGGTCGCCCGGAATGTGTACCTGTGCGCGTGTCGGGCGCGTTCCTCCCGCGATGCCGAAGGCGGCCTCGCGAGGCACTCCATGATCTTCAGCCCCAAGGTCGCGGGATCGTCGAAGTAGCACCCGTACGGCCCAAGAATCTCCCGGACCGCAGGTGCGCGCGCGAGGACATGGGCCCCGCACGCGAGCGCCTCGAGCGGGACAAATCCAAACCCCTCCTCAGGGCATGGATGCACAACGAGGGAGGTCTGGTTGTACACGAGAGGGACCCCGTCCTCGCCGGGCCAGTAGAACTTCACGCGATCCCGCAATGAGGGCCTCTCCGTGGCGAAGGCTTCCAAGGGTTCCACGAGAGCGCCGCGGGACCCGACGAAGTGGAGTTCGTGGGGAATCCGATCTGCGATCTCCTCGAACGCGCGGAGCGTCGTCATCGGCTCTTTGATCGCGCGGTGGACGCCGACCTGCGCGATGAACGGGCGCTCCGGAGGATTGGCGGGGAGGATGCGGAACCGCTCCTCCGCGCCGAGATGGATCACGTCGACGGGCCGTCGTGGCCGGAAGACCTCGCGGACGACTGCCTCCGTCGGGTGGGCATCGACGAGAATCCGCTGGGCGACGCGGGAGAACCAACGGAGCTTCTGGGCGTACAGGAACCGCACCCATCGTCCGTAGTACTGGGGATGCGTGAAGGGCGTCATGTCGTGGATCGTGATCACGAGGGGCCGTTTCGGCTTCAGGGGGGCGTTCCATGGCGAGTGCGGATCGTGGAGAACATCGATGTCCTTCGGGTTCGCGCCCTTGTGGAGCGGCACGATCTCGACACCGAGACGTTCGAGCTCCCGCACGAGGTAGAAAATGTACTTTGACGTGCCGGTACCGACCTGCCCGTCGCGGTAGAGATGTTCCGTGTAGAGTCCGACCCGCACTTCTGGCGCACTCCCGCCAAGTGACAACAGCAGGGAGATTCTCCCGGGGAAAAGGGTTTCGATGGCATCGCGTCGCGGCCCCCTCGATACCTACTAATAGACTGCAAGGGTTGCGACGGCCCGAGACCGATGGTCAAGCGATACGTGATGCTTCAGCTGTGGAGGGTTCAGCAGAGCTATGTCCTGCTCAGCCTCCTCCTGTGGGGTCTCGTAATCACGTTCACCGCGTATCCGGTTGTGGGATCCGTGTGGCTGGGCTTTCTCGAGGACCGGTTCGGGATTTCACCGAGCACGCCGGGGATCGTGGCAGCGACCCTCGTTCTCATTTTCCTATCCGCTTTCGGGTTTCTCTTCACCCTCGGCGTGATTTACGACAAGTACCTGCGTCTGTGGCGGGAGCAACTAGACGTCGCGTACGAGCGGAACCCGTATACACGAGAGAAGCTCATGGTGAAAGAGATCCTCCTGTGGCGGCACATGTTCCTGCCCGCGCTCCGGAGAGTCGCGGCGGAGGACCCGGAGATCCAGCGAGAAATCGAGTTCATGAAGAAGTGGATCGAGAAGTCCGAATCGATGGACGGGAACATCCGCCGAGCTGTCGGGGAAACCGAGGAATGGGTCCGGCGAGGGGAATCCGGCGGAACGTAGGATCTGACTGCCGCGACCGTCCCTTCGACAGCGCGATGATGGCGTTGAATCCGGTCATGGATTCGTGACTTCAGAAAGGTTCGTATCCGCGCGGGGTTTCCTCCTTCCCGCGGGTTCTGGAAGTCCGGGATGAAAATCGCTCACATCAACAACATCGCGAACGTTGCGTGGATCCTCGCGCAGGCCCAGAGGCGCCTCGGCCACGAGGCGGTCGTCTTCTCTGTCCAAGAATCGCCATACCAGTTCCCGAGCGATGTGAGGATCGGAGGGGCGGAGGGTCCCCTTGGCTGGAACGCCGCAATGACTTCGCACTGGCGGACCCTCGCGGACTTCGATGTGGTCCACGTCCACGGCGGAATTTGGTGGAGCCAGGTCTTCTATCCCATGTTCAAGACGAGATACCGATGGAAGACGCTCGCCGTGCACTTTCATGGCTCCGAGACGCGGACCGGAAAGGGGCTGCACCACCTGGCCTCCACGGACATCCGGTTCCATTCCACGCCGGATCTCGGGCCGAGGATTCCGGGCAGTGTCTGGATTCCGAACCCGATCGACCTCCCGCCACTGCCTCCCGAGCCGAGCAATCCGCTCCCGCGGTTCGGCCACTTCCCTTCGAGCCCTGTCCACAAAGGCACCCACCGCGTCATCGAGGCGTTTCGAAAGGCGTTCGGGCCGCTAGAAACGGAGACGGCCGGGCATGTGACCCGGCATCGTGGCCGGGATACGGAGCTTTGGGTCGTCGCGCAGGCCCCCCACGAAACGGCGCTTCGGGTCATGGCGGGATGCGATGCGGTCATCGATCAGCTCTCGCCATTCGGCGCCTACGGAATGGTCGCGATCGAGGCGATGGCGTTCGGAAAACCCGTGCTTGGGACACTCCGCCTGGATTGGTACGCGGGATGTCCGGTCATTCCGATCACGGAGGGGGAGGCGAGTGAACAACTCCGCACCGTAGCAAACGACGGGGACTATCGAAGGGGACGAGGAGCGGCCGGGAGGGCGTACGTCACACGCGTCCATGAAGCCGGCGCGGTCGCTCGACAGGTCCTAAGAGGTTATTACGCGGCACAGCAGCGACCGACTCTCGACGGACGACAGGCCATCGCCTACTGGCAGCGACGCGGCGCTTCGTACCCGAGGCAGGTCAGTTCCCCCGCCACCCGCGACTTCTATGCCCGGCAGGCATCGGAGCTCGCCGAGATCCTCAAGGGCCTGCAATTCCACTCTGTCGCCGAGGTGGGCTGCGGATTTGGACGGATTGGCGAACGGCTCGTCGACCGGCCCGATGTGCGTTGGGTGGGAGCAGACCTGAGCAGGAATCAGCTCATGGAAGCCCGCAGGAGGAACCCCTCCCTGCGCCCGCGGCTCGTAGAGGCCTCGGCAGGGGCCCTGCCCCTTCGAGACGGCGCGTTCGATCTCGTGCTAGGCGTCGAAGTCCTGATGCACATCCCACCGGATCGCATCGCCACGGTCTTGCGGGAACTGTGGCGGGTTTCCCGCCGTTACATCCTACACCTCGACTGGTACGAGGACTATCTCGCGGGCTATGGGAGCGAGTGGTCCTGGGTCCACGACTACCCGCGACTCTGGAAGTCCCTCGGCGCGTCACCCGAAGAACTCCGAATCAAGGTGGCGGGACTTCAGCGGGCCTTCCTCGTCACAAAGCCGGTCGGTAGCCATCTCTGATCCGGGCAACCGCGGCCGGCCAAGGGCTGGTCCGCCCTTTGTCAACACCGCGTTTCCAATGACCCGCCAAAATCTTAATATCCTCAGGCCATACGGCTGGTTGTCCGACGAAGGTCGGACGGTCAGAAGGCTCGGATGGGATGGCGATCCAGAAGTCTCAGTATCAACTTTCTCTCGCGGTGATGCCTTGCACCTGAAAGAAATCCAGATGGAGAACTTCAAGTCGTTCGGCGGAAAGATGCGGATCCCGTTCCTTCCGGGCTACACGACGGTCACGGGACCGAACGGCTCCGGGAAGTCAAACATCGCGGACGCGATCCTCTTCGTCCTCGGCCCAAAGAGCGCGAAGGCGATCCGGGCGAAGCGCCTCACGGACCTGATCTGGAACGGCGGAAAGGGGAAGAAGAGCTCGAGCTACTGCGAGGTGTCCCTCGTCTTCGACAACTCCGACCGGGGAATCCCGATCGAGGCGGACGAGGTCAAGCTTACTCGGTACGTCGCCCTGTCAAGCACGGTCCAGGACGGGTACAACTCGTACTTCTACATCAACGATCGGAAGTCGAGCCTCGACGAGTTCGACTCCCTTCTCGCCCACGCGCGAATCAGCGCGGAGGGCTACAACCTCGTCCAGCAGGGCGACATTCAGAGGATCGTCCAGACTTCGGACGTGGACCGTCGCCGGATCCTAGACAACATCGCAGGCATCACAAAGTTCGACGACGACATCTCGCAGGCGGAGACGAAGCGGAAGCAGACGGAGGAGAACCTCGGCCGGATCCAGATCATCCTCGACGAAATCAAGAAGCAGATCCAGCAGCTTTCCTCGGACCGCGAAGGGGCCCTGAAGTACCGGGAGCAGAAGGAGAAGCTGGACCTCGCGCGGGCCCAGCTCGTCTACAAGAACCGGGACCTCATCGAGAACGAGATTCTTGGGACGAAGCAGCAGATCGCGAAGTACGAGGCGGAGCGTAAGAAGCTCCTCAACGAGAAGGCAGCGCTCGTGGCGGACCTGAAGACGGCCGAGGACCGGCTCCAGGAGATCGAAGGGAAAATCGCGGAGCGCGGCGGCGAGGAGGCGAAGCAACTCAAGGCGAAGCTCGACGGCCTGCGGATCGAGCGAGCGCGAGCGCAGGATGGAATCGCGACGAGCACGGACGAGGCGAAACGGATCAAGCAGGAGATCGCCGAGGTGCAGCGGGAACGGGCTCGCGTCGCGAAGGACATCGAGGCGCTCGAGAAGGAGCGGCACAGCGTCGAGGAATCTCTGGACCACCTCGAGAAGGGGCTCAGTCACCTCGAGGTCGAGCTCAGGGAGCTCGACGAGGCCGCCTCGCAGTCCGACTCCAAGGTCCTTCAGATTCAGAAGGGAATCGTCGGCCTCAACGAGAAGATCGACGAGGGCGAGGAAAAGGTGAAGGCGCTTGTCCTCGAAGGAGACCGGTCCACGGAGGCGATCGAGCGCCTCCGAAACGAGCTCGACCAGCTCCAGGACCTCCTGAAGACGTATCAGCTCGAGCTCGACGATGCTGGGTTTCAACTCGGAGATCTGAAATCCGGCTCCAAGGCGAGCACGAAGACCCTCTCGAAGCTGCAGCAGGAGTTCTACGCGAAGCGCAAAGAGGAGACGGAGCTCGAGCGGGTGCGCGGAGAGCTCCAGAACGCAATCCTCGAGCTCACGCGCCAGTACACGACGCTGAAGACGGAAGCGGATGTCGCCGAGAACATGAAGCGCGGGTATACATCGGCGGTCGCCGCGATCCTCGAGGGCCGGGACACGGGCGCGATCAAGGGGATCCACGGGACGATTGCGCAGCTCGGCCATGTGGAGCCGAAGCACGAAACGGCGATCCTCGTTGCGGCGGGGAACCGGATGCAGGGGATTGTCGTCGACGACGACCGCGTCGCCGCAGAGTGCATCGACTACCTGAAGAAGCACAGGGCGGGGCGGGCGACGTTCCTCCCGCTGAACAAGATGCTCGTCGGCCGCCCGCGCGGTAAGGCGATCCTCGTCGCGAAGGAGTCGATCGGGTTCGCGATTGACCTCATCAAGTTCGACGAGAAGTACCGGGACGCATTCTTCTACGTCCTGGGGGACACGATCGTCGTCGAGACTCTCGACCAGGCACGGAAGTACATGGGCGGGGTGCGCCTCGTCACCGTCGCTGGGGAACTCATCGAGCCGAGTGGCGCAATGATCGGCGGGGACCTCGAGAAACGCCCCGTTCGGTTCGGCGCACCGGACCGGAGGGAGCTCGACGCGGTCGCTGAGAAACTCCGGAAGGCGAACGACGAGGCGGAGCAGGTCACGAAGCGCCTCGCGCAGCTCCGGAAGGACCTCACGTCCCTCGAGGCGCAGTTGAAGGATGTCGGCTCGGAAACCTCCACAGTCGAGGTGAAGGCGTCCGCTCTCGAGACGAAGCGCAAGGAGTTCGCAACCAAGGTCAAGGTGATCCAGGAAGACCTCGAGGCGCGCCGAACGAGATTCCAGGAGTCGGAGAAAACCTCGAAGCGGATCAAGGAGGACCTCGCGAGGTTCCGCGAGGAGCTCGAGAAGCTCAAAACCCAGCGGGACACGATGAAGAAGCAAGTCCTCGACGCCACTCCGCAGCAGGTCTCGACCCGAATGAAGGAACTCATGGGGGAACGTGTGAAGGCGGCGGACGATGTGACCGCCGCGCGGGCGAAAGTCGAGACCCTCAGTGCCCAAATCAAGATCCAGACGGAGCGCCGGACGGAGTTCGACGGAAGAATCGGAGACCTCATCGCCCAGAAAACCGACCACGAAAAGCGCGTGAAGGACCTGAACACCTCTCTCGCGTCGTTCGAGAACGAGATTCGCGGCCTCGAGAAGCTGGAGGCCTCAATGTCGAAGGAGATGCAGGATCTCCAGAAGGAGCGGGACGAGGCATTCAAGGAGAAGACGGAGCTCGAGAGCGAGATTGACAAGCTCGGCCACAGGCTCGAGACGAAGGAGGACTTCTACACGAACTTCCAGACGGAGTTAAGGGCCAAGGAGGAGGCCCTCGCGAAGGCGGAGGAAGACCTCAAGACCCTCGGCCGCGAGGTCACCGGCAAGCTCCCGGCGCTCGACGAGCTCAAGCGTACGATCGCGGTGTGCGAGGCGCAGATCTCCGCGCTCGGACCCATCAACATGCGGGCCCTCGAAGACTACGACGCGCAGCAGACACGCCTGCACGAACTCAGCGAGGAGGTCAAACAGCTCGAAAACCAGCGGGCGGAGCTGATCAAGCTCGTGGAAGAGCTCACGCAGAAGAAGAAGGAAGGGCTCGCGAAGGTCTTCACGGCGATCAACGAGAACTTCACGCATGTGTACCGCGAAATCAGCGAAGGTGGCGAGGCGGAGCTTCTCCTCGAGAACGAGCAGGAACCGTTCCAGGGCGGCCTCATCATTCGCGCGAACCCGTCCCACAAGAAGATCCTGCGGCTCGAGGCTCTGAGCGGCGGGGAGAAGAGCCTCGTCTCGATGGCCTTCATCTTCGCAATCCAGGAATACGACCCGTCACCGTTCTACCTCCTCGACGAGATCGACCAGAACCTCGACGCCGTGAACGCGGAACGCGTCGCGAAGATGATCAAGAAGAACTCGAACACCGCCCAGTTCGTCCAGATCTCGCTCCGCAAGGTCACACTCAAGGAGGCGGATCACATCGTCGGCGTCACGATGACCCCAAGCGGGATTTCTGAGCTCGTGATGAAGGTGAACCTCGCGGAGATCGAAGACGAACGCCCGCACCAGGAGGTCATTGCGGCATGAGCGAGGCGTACGAGTCAATCCTGAATCACCTCCTCTTCCACAAGGCCCTGATCAGCGAGAACAACGGCGGCGAACGAATCAGCCGATACGTCGCGATGCTTCGCGAGATCGACCAGGGAATGCACGTCGCCCTGCGGGACCCATTCGAGAAGGCCGTCGCCGCCGCGTTCGAGCTCGCCCTCGAGAAGCAGTTCGACCCGTGGGACCTCGACCTCGCGCAGTTCACGAAGATGTACCTCGAGAAGATGAAGGACGGGGGGCCCGTGAACTTCGTGACCGCGGGCAAGTTGATTTTCATGGCGTGGTCCATCCTGAAGCTCCAAAGCGACTACGTCCTCGAGACGGCCACGCCGGCCGCGCAGGATGAGAACGCGTTCGAGGGTTTGGACGCCGATCTCTACGGCGAGCCGGAGGATCTCGACTTCAACGCGGCGGTCCTCGGGCAGGGCCGCGTGCCCATCGCGGAGGCGATCCGCCGGGAGGGCCGCCGTGCCGTGACCCTCATGGAGCTCATGGACGCGTTCGATAGCGCGAGACGGGAAGCGGAGCTTCAGCTCCAGCTGAACGCCCTCCGCGAGCACGCAATCCGGAAGTTCGCCCCGAACTTCCACGAGAACGTCCACTCCGAGGACCTCTCAGAGGATATCGGCCTCACCTGGGGGCGGATCACACAGTTCGACAGGATTGACATCCCGCTCGACAAACTCGTCGCCTCGCACGACCGGTGGGACCTCATCACCGTGTTCGTGTCGATCCTGTTTCTCGCGAAGATGGAGAAGGTGAAGATCTGGCAGAAGGATTTCGTGCAAGGCGACATCTTCGTGAGGCAGACGGCGACGGGACCCGCGCTGAGCGCGGAGGAGCTCGCGGAGCTGCCAGAAGTCGCCCGCACATCATCCGAGCCGCAACCGCCCCCCGTGGCCCAGGAGGTGGCCGCATGACGGACGAGAAGGGAATCGTCGAGGCTGCCCTGTTCTCCGCCGGACATCCGATACCAGTCGAGGACATAGCGCAGACGACCGCGTTCGAGCCCGCCCGCGTGAAGGAGCTCCTCAAGGAGCTCGAGGCCGATTACACGAATCACGGGAGTGCGATCGAAGTCGCGTCCGTTGGCGGGAAGTGGACGATGCAGATCCGCATGGACTACAGCGCCCGGGCCCAGGCGTTCGCACCGCCCGAGGTCCCGCGGGACCTCCTCAAGACCATGGCCCTCATCGCCTACCACCAGCCCCTCCTCCAGAGCGAGCTTGCGGACATGATCGGGTCCAAAGTGTACGAGCACGTCCAGCAGCTCGAGGGGATCAACCTGATCAGCAAGAAGCCCAGCGGACGGAGCTTTGAGCTCACGACAACGCGATACTTTGCGGAGTTCTTCGGTCTCAGGGAGACGAGCAGGGAGGGGATCCGCCGGATCCTCGCGGAGAAAGCGGGTGTGAAGTTCACGCCGAAGGCGGAGCCGCGGGGGACCGCTCAGGAGCCTGTTGCCGAGACGACGCCGGAGAAGGGGCCCACCCCTCAAGAGGCGAGCCCGTCAAAATCTGCTGAGGCGATAACGGGGAAATAGCGTTTAAATAGAATCAGCCTCGTACAAAATCGTCGCACCTCCTCGGAGAGTGAAACGACTCCCTACGATGGCGCAGGTCTGATTCGGTGAGCGGGTACCTGAAGGATATTGCCCTTCGCAGGCAGCTTGAGGAGAAGGTCAAGGAGGCCACACGGACCCGCCAGGAGGCCGAGCGGGCCCTTCAAGGCGCGGAGGAGCTAATCAACCGCGCCAAGAAAATCGACGCCACCACAACGGAGGCGGATGTCCTCCTCGCGGAAGCAACCGCCGACGCGGGAGCGAAGGAATACAAGCTCGCGCTCGATAAAGCCGTGGCCGCGCGGGAGAAGGCCGCGCGGATCTACCGGGACCGAATCCGCAGGATCATCGAGGCGAGCGCGAACCTTGTCGAGATGACGAAGCGCCTCGGCTCCGACGTTGCGGAGGGCGAGGCCGGCCTCGCCCGTGCCCGCGGCAACCTCGAGGCGGACGAGTTCGAGGCGGCCGTGGACCTCGCGACGAAGGTCTGGAAGCGGAGCGAGAAGGTTCTTCACGAGCATCTCTCCGAGTCGTTCTCGAAGGCGCAGGCCCTCATCCTCACCGCGAAGAAAATCGGGAAGGACTCGGGACCCGTCGAGGACCTCCTCTCCCGGGCCCGCCAGACGGTAGAGTCGAACGACTTCGAGATGGCGCTCGCGTTCTTGCAGGAATGCCTTGACACCGTCACGGGAGACCTCCGAGACGAGGTCGAGCGCGCGATCGGCGATGCGGAGGACCTCAAAGAGACTGCGCTCGACACGGGGGCCGACGTGGCGAAGATGGCGCAGCTCATCGAGCGCGGCCGCGACGACATGGCGAAGCTAGAGTTCGAGAAGGCGATCAACGCCCTCAAGCAGAGCCGCCAGGAGGGCGAGAGGGCCCTCCAGAAGGGGCTTGAGGGCCGCGTCGCAAATTTTGCGGCGTGGCTCCACAAGGCGGAGAAGATCGGGGCGGACACGACGGGAGCCCACGAAATCCTCAAGCAGGCGGAGCGAGCGATCAAGGAAAACCGCTTCCAGGAGGGCGCGACGCTCGCACGCCAGGGGCACCAGGAGTTGCAGGAGGCACAGTTCCAGCGCGTCCTCGTCACGATTTCCCAGGGCCGCGACAAGTTCATCGCTGCAAGAAACTTCGGCGCGGACCTCACGTCCGCCGTGAACCTCCTCCAAGACTCGCGGCAGGCGCTCCAGCAGGGGGACTTCGCGGGCGCGATTGACCTCGCGAAGGCGGCGGAATCCGAGGTCGAGCGGATCATGTCCGAGATCCGGGGCGTCGAGGACATCCTCCGGGAGATGACGAAAGCGGTCGCCGAGGCGGAGGCACGCGGCGCCTCGGTCGAGACGGCCCGCCGAATCCTCGATTCCGTCCGCAACGCGATCCAGGAACGGAGCCTCCGCGGGGCGAGGGACCTCCTCGTGAAGGCCCGCGCGGAGGTCGAGCGAACGTCGTACGAACGGGCGATGGAGATTGTCGAGAAAGGCGAGTTCCTCCTCACGTCCGGGGAGCGGATGGGGGCGGACCTCTCGGAGCCGAGCCGGACCCTTGAGGAGGCAATCGTCGCGACGAAGGAGAAGGACTACTCCCAGGCGATGGACCTCGCGGACCGGAGCCGAGACCTTGCGGAGGCGGCAATCCAAAAGCGCCTCAGGGACGGAATCGCGGGCCTCACGGCCTCGCTCCCGTTCCTCGGCGAGGAGTCCACGAACGTCAGGATTCTAATCGGCAAGGCGGAAGGCGCCCTCGCGGCGAAGGACCAAGAAGGCGCGTACGCGTTCCTCGACGATGCCCAGCGGGTCGTCGAGAGCCGGATGAGGGAACGCGCGATCCAGTTCCACGACACGCTCCGCGCGTCCGTCCAGCTCGGCCAGGACCTCGGTGCGGATGCCGCCTCGCTCGGGGCGGCCCTGCGCGACGGGAACACGGCCATGGACAACGGGCGGTACTCGGACATGATCGGCATCCGCGAGCGCACCAGGAAGGACGTCGTTGCCGCGACGGAGAACCTGTTCAACCTCGTGAAGCAGAAGGTCGTGCAGGTCAAGAACCTCAAAATCAACATCGACGAGATGCGGGACATCCTGAAGCGGGCGAAGACCTCCCTGAGCGTCGAGGACCACCTCGAAGCAATCCGCTTCATGCAGGAGGCAAACGAGAAGGCGAACCGGATCCTCGATCTCTACCGCGCGACGCACCACGCAATCTCGAGCTCCGCAGCGCTCGTCGCGGAGGCGAAAAAGCGCGACGTAGACGTCACGAAGGTCCTCGAGATCCTCCTGGAAGCGAAGCGGGCGTTCGAGCGGCTGGAGTTCGAGAAAGCCCTCGAGCTCGCGAACCGGGCGAAGGCGGAGACGGAGAAGCTCATGGCCCTCTACACCTCCGCGCAGCGTCTCATGTCGAGCCGGGAGCGGCTCGAGGTTGCGACCCGCCTCGGAATCGAGGCGCCCGCCCTCGTAGAGGTCCTGAACAGCGCAAAGGATGCGATGAAGGCGAAGGAGTACGAACGGGCCTCGCGGCTCACGGAAACCCTGGAGACGGAGCTGACGGAGCAGATCCGGAACCGGATCGCGAGCCTGCTCACGTCCATAGAGAGCCTCATGGAGGGCGCGGAGGGGAGCGTCATCCTGGGCCTCTCTGGCAAAATCGACAAAGTGCGGGGCCTCGTCGAGTCCCAACAGTACGGCCAGGCGGCAGACCTCGTCCTCCAGATACGAGCCGAGTTCGGCAGGGCGAAAAAGCTCATGGAAGACGCGCTCATCGCCCTCAAGCAGGCCCGCGACGCAATCGTGGATGTTGAGACGATGCAAATCGACCCGACCTCCGCGAAGAAGTTGCTCGAGAAGGCGGAGAAGGCGCACAAGGCAGGAAAACTCGAGGAGGCGGTCGACCTCGCGACGAAGACGATTTCCGAGCTCGAGGCAGAGGCGGAGCGCCTCGTGGCGACGACGATGAAACGCTTCGAGGAGTCAATCTTGATCGCGAAGCGGGACGGAATCGACACCCGATCCGCGGAGAAGTCATTCGAGCATGCGAAGGAGTTCCTCAAACAGCGGAGGTTCCGGCAGGCCCTCGCGGTCGCGGTGCAGTCCGAGACGGAGACGGAGCGGATCGGTCTCCAGCAGGACATGGCATCGAAGGCGCTCCAGACGATCGAGGCGAAGCTCGCCGAGTTCGCACAGCCGGCTCCCGCCATTCAGGCAATCCTGAAGCAAGCGAAGGAGGCCTCGGGTGGACGGGACTACGTACGAGCCCTCGACCTCGCGATTCGTGCGGGCGACGACTTCGCCCGGTTCCGGGAGACCGCCGAGGAGGCGTTCGACAGCCGGGGTCGCGCCGAGCGGATCGCGAAAATCGTGCAGCGGACCGGCGGGAACAACGACCGCGTCGGCTCGCTCCTCGCTGAGGCTCATTCCGCTCTCGCGGCGGGCGACGCGGATCGGGCCCGGGACACCTTCGAGCAGGCGATCGAGGCGGGCGTGAGGGCGTGTAAGGACAAGCTCACGGTCCTCCTTCAACGGACGCGGGACGTCGTCGATCTCGCGAACCGGATGCATGTCGAGATCCCCGGGAGCCTGAAGCGCTTCGCGGAGGCGAAGCCGCAGATCGAGAACGAGAACTTCGAGAGCGCGTTCCAGCTCATCGAGGATGGCCGAGAGGAGGCAGAGGCCGCGTGCGCGGCCATCGTCTCCGACGCGTTGAACGAGGCCGAGGGCACGATCGAGCATGCGAAGAAGCTTAGCGCGGACGTCGGCGATGCCGAGGATCTCGTCCGGCAGGCGAAGCGGGCCTTCCAGGACGGTCTCTACGAGGAGGCGATGGCCCTCATCGACCGGAGTCGCGAGGCCGGCGAATCCCGACATCTCGTCGAGAAGCGGTTCGTCGAACTCTCGTACAAGGCGGAGTCGACGATCCGAAAGGCGAAGAAGTTCGGGATCGATGTGCGGGACGCGGAACGCGTCCTCCAAGGCGCGATGTCGGCGAAGAAGACCGACCTCGGCCGAGCGCTCGCCGCCGCGGAGGACGCCGTCCGGCTCTCGTGGCAAGCCGTCGAGGCGTTCGCGCCGAGCCTCCAGGCGAGCCTCGAGGTCAAGACCCCGAAGCTCGAGCGTTGGTCCGATGCGACGCTCATCCTCGCAAACGGAGGGAAGGCCCTTGCCAAGGAAGTGAAGGTCCGGATTCTCGGGGACGCAGAGGTCGAGGGACTGAAGGACATCGCCGCGATCCGGGCGAAGGGGGAGGAGCGAGTGCCCCTAAAGATCAAGATGACCGCGGAGGGCGTCGTGCCCCTCGTGATCCAGGTCGAGAGCCGTCGCGTCCTCGACGACAAGGAATACGCGCAGGAGATGATCGCACAGGTCGAGGTTCTCTCCGCGCAGGTTGCGGAGCCGAAGCAGGCGCTCCTCGCGGAGCACGAAAGCCGCTGTGCGATCTGCAAGGGAACGATCAAGACGGGCTTCGCGATCGCGAAGTGCACGTGCGGGCGGGACTTCCACGAGATGTGCGCCTCCCGCGTCGCCCGATGTCCCGCATGCTTCCGCCCACTCGATACGGATGATGAGAAGCGGAAGCTCGCGTTCCGCGTCGGCTAGGCCAGGTGCCCGACCTTCTCTTCGACCGCCCCGGCGATTGCCCTTGCGGCCATCATCCCCACGATCTGCTCGATGTCATCCGCCTGCGGCCGGTCCTGCGTGACCTTCGGGATCGACCGGCGGATCACGCGGTGGGCGACGCGCGGCCCGATCCCGGGCCGTAGCGGTTTGAGGAACTCGAGACCCTGCGCGGCGCAGAGGTACTCAATCGCGACGATTCGGCGGGCGTTCTCGAGGACCCGCCGCGCCTTCAGGGCCGCACCTTGACCCATGGAGTTGTGGTCCTCCTGATTCGCCGAGGTCGGGATCGAGTCCGCGGACGCGGGATGCGCGTACACCTTGTTCTCCGACACCAGGGCCGCCGCTGTATACTGGAGGAGCATCATGCCGGATTGAAGCCCGCTATGCTCGGTGAGAAAGGGCGGCAGGTCACTGAGGTGCGCGTCGATGAGCCGCGTGACACGGCGCTCCGCGATAGCGCCGAGCACGACGAGACCCAGAGCAAGAAAGTCGAGCGCGAAGGCGAGGCTCTGGCCATGGAAGTTCCCTCCGCTCAGAACCTCTTCGGAGCCGGGGAGGATCAACGGGTTATCCGTCGCGGAGTTGATCTCGATCTCCACGACCTGGCGGGCGTAATGGATCGACTCATAGCACGCCCCCAGGACCTGCGGGATGCACCGGAGGGAGTACGCGTCCTGGACCTTATGGGGCCCCTTGTGGCTCTCGATTACCTCGCTATCCTTCAGGAGCTTCATCATCGTCCCCGCGACGAGATGCTGGCCGATCTGCTTCTTTAGACGGGAGAGGCGTTCATCGAAGGGCTGTGGACTCCCGCGCAAGGCCTCCAGGCTCATCGAGGCCGCGATCTCTGCGTCCTTGAGGAGCTGAAGTGCGTCCGCAACGAGGAGGCATCCCATCCCGCCCATCACGGCCGTTCCGTTCAGGACTGCGAGGCCTTCCTTCGGCTCGAGTCGCAACGGCTTGAGGCCTTTGGACCGGAGGGCGGCTCCGCCATCCCTCCTCTTTCCGCGATCCATCGCGACACCTTCGCCAATCATCACGAGCGCGATGTGGGCAAGGGGGGCGAGGTCTCCGCTCGCGCCGAGGGATCCCTGGGAGGGCACGAGGGGGTGGACCCGCCGGTTCAACATCCCGAGAAGGAGTTCGACGAGCTCGCGCCGGATGCCGGAATATCCCTTCGCCAGCGCGTTTGCGCGGACGAGCATCGCGGCGCGCACGGCATCCTCCGGGAGCGGGTCGCCGACGCCGACGGCGTGGCTCCGGACGAGGTTGACCTGAAGGCGAAGCACGTCGGTCCTGGGAATCGAGACGTTCTCGAGCTGCCCGAGTCCCGTCGTCACGCCGTACACAGGGCGCCCGCTCTTCACGATTCGCAACAGGGCCTCGCGCGAGGCCTCGATGCGGCGGACCGCTCGCTGGCCGAGGCGGACGGGCTCAAATGCGCGCGCGACGCGGACGACCTCTTCGACAGTTAGGGATTCCCCATCGATCGCGAGCACGGGCGGGACCCGCACGGCCATGGAGCGACCATCATTAATGCTTTCCAGGCGTTCCCCATTGTGACCCCCCAAAAAAAAAGGTTCATACCCGAGGCCCCGATGTCGCGGGCGTGCAGATCGTCTTCCTAGGGACGAGCGGCTCCTGGCCGACGCCGAAGCGGAACGTGTCCGCGATCGCCGTGAAACGGGGCCCCGAGGTGATCCTCTTCGACTGCGGGGAGGGGGCCCAGCGCCAGTTCATGCTCTCGAAGCTGTCCTTCATGCAGATCACGCGGATCTTTCTCACCCACTTCCACGGGGATCACTTCCTCGGGATCCCGGGCCTCGTGCAGTCGATGTCGATGAATGGCCGAGAGCGAGAGCTCTTGGTCTACGGGCCGAGCGGGACGGAGGAGCTCGTCGACACGCTCGTGAACCTCGGCCACTTCACGCCTGGGTTCCTCGTTCGAGCGAAGAGCCTCGCGAACGGGGACGCGGTCGAGTGCGGCGAGTACGCCGTCCGAGCGATTGAGTCCGCCCACACAGTCCCTTCCCTCGGGTACGCGCTTGAGGAGCCGGTCCGACCCGGACGGTTCAGCCTCGAAAAGGCGCGGGAGCTCGGCGTCCCAGAAGGACCGATGTACAGCAAGCTCCAGTCGGGCCAGTCCGTCACCGTTCGGGGCCGAGCAATCCGCCCCGAGGACGTCCTCGGGCCGATGCGCCGCGGACGCAAGATCGTGTACACGGGCGACACGCTCCCGACGAACCACATCCTCGAGGCCGCAAAGGACTGCGACGTCCTTATCCACGATGCAACGGCGGACACGGAACTCGAGGAGAAAGCGAACCGCTACGGGCACTCTACGGGGCGCCAGGCTGCGGAAATTGCCCGCGCCGCGAACGCGAAGGTCCTCATCCTCACCCACGTGAGCCCGCGGTACGAGGACGCAAGCGTAATCCTCGGGGACGCGAAGGTGGTGTTCCCGAACTCGTACATGGCGGAGGACTTCTTCGAGTTCGAGGTCCCGCTTCCAGACTAGGGGTCACTCCGTCGTGTGGGACCCGAGGTTGCGCCGTGTCTCCTCGCGGTAGTGATGGAGCGTATGAAGGGCCACCGCGGCGACGTACCCCGTGGAGGCGCCCAGGACCGCTTCCACAGCCGCAATCCTCCCGTCGATATAGGCCGCAACCAAAAGCCCCGCGAATGCGAGGGAAACACCCGTCCATAGGGCCGTCCAGCGCCGAACGCTCAGCCATCGATTTCGCGTGATCCCAATCAGGACGAGAATGGCTCCCATGGCCCCGGCGCTCACGAGGAAGATCCACATCTTTGCCAACGAGATTCCAGGAGGAACTACAAGACCGTTCGGTCCATATTTGTTCGGAGACCCGAAACCCCTAGAGGAGCTTCATCAAATCGGATTTCGTGACGATCCCTATGATGTCGCCGCGCATCGTTACAAGGACTGCGTTGTAATGCCGTAACAGACTCGCGGCGAGTTCCACCGGGGCTTTCACGTCGATCTGCGGGAACGGAGGGTCCATCACGTCCTCCACGCGAATCTTCGCGAGCTCGCGCGGGTCCTTGCCTTCCGTGATGAGGTTCGTAATCGTCTTGTCCGAGATGCTCCCCACGCAGCGGCCGCCAAGAAGAACGGGCAGCTGGGAGAACTGGTGGCGCCGCATCTCCGCCGCCGCCTCGACGAGTGAGATGCGGGGCTCGACGAACTGGACCTTCCGGCTTTGGACCTCCTCGACGCGGGCCGTCTTCTCCAGGCGCCGGACTTCTGCCTCGAGCGCGGTCATGATCCGGCGGACGATGTCGTAGCTCGGGTTCATCTGCTTCCGTTCGATCTTCACGATCGCGGACTGCGACACGTCCGCGAGGCGGGCGAGCTGCGTCTGCGTGAGGCCGAGGGCCTTGCGGAGCCGAGGGATCTCTTCGAGGTCGGGGAGCACGACGCATGAATCCGTGGCGGCCCTATATTCTTATCGGAATTTTCACTTCACGCGGATATTAGTCGCAGCGGGACCTCGGGCGGCTCGATGGCGAAGACGCATGCGCCTTGGCTCCTCGATTTCTGTCGCATGCCCTGCGTAGAAAGACATATATCCTCCTCGCAGGGTTGCGCGCAGCCATCCGGAGCGGTCGCGTGACGGAGAGGCGGATTTTCGTAGAAGAACTCGTCCACACTCCAATCGAAAACCAGACGACGGAAATCGTCGAGCGGAAGGGGATCGGCCATCCGGACAGCATCGCCGACGGGCTCGCGGAAAGCGTGAGCCAGGCGCTGTGCCGGATGTACCTCGAGCGGTTCGGCCGGATCCTTCACCACAACACGGACGAGGTCGAGGTCGTCGGCGGGCAGTCCGCCCCGGGCTTCGGCGGCGGCGTCGTCCTCGAGCCCGCGTACATTCTCCTTGTCGGCCGCGCGACGACGGTGGTGAATGGCGAACGGCTGCCGTACCGCACGACAGCGGTCCAGGCCGCGCACGATTACCTAACGAAGACGTGCACGAATATGAACGTGGACGCGGACGTAATCCTCGACTGCAAAATCGGCCAGGGATCCGTGGACCTCCGCGGGTTGTACGACACGAAGAAGAGCCTCGCGAACGACACGTCGTTCGGCGTGAGCTTCGCTCCGTACAGCGAGACGGAGACGATCGTCCTGAAGACGGAGGAGCTCATCAACGGCCCCCTCAAGAAGGAACTCAGGGAGGTCGGCCAAGACATCAAGGTCATGGCGGTGCGGAACAACGACAAGATCCGCCTCACGATCGCCGCCGCGATGGTCGACCGGTTCATCCCGGACAAAGACCACTACCGCAGCGTCGTCGAGGAGCTGCGCGAGCGGGTTCTCGACAACAGCGCGACGTACACGAACCGCGAGGTGTTCGTGGACATCAACACCGGCGACAACTACGACGCCGGAATCTTCTACCTCACGGTCACGGGCTGCTCATGGGAAAATGGGGACGACGGGAGCGTCGGCCGTGGGAACCGGAACACGGGCCTCATCACGCCGTACCGCCCGATGAGCCTCGAGGCGACGGCGGGAAAGAACCCCGTCACTCATGTCGGCAAGTTGTACAACATCCTCGCGTACGAGGCCGCGCACCGGATCGTGAAGGACCTCCAGGGCGCGATCAAGGAGATCTGGATTCGAATCGTGTCCCAGATTGGGAAGCCGATTGACCACCCACAGGCGGCGACGGCCCAGTGCATTCTCGAAGAGGGCGCGAACGTATCGAGCGTCGCGCGCGAGGTCACGGCAATCCTCGACGAGGAACTCGAAAATATTCAGAAGCTGACGGAGAAAATCGTCGCGGGGAAGTGCTCTGTCTTTTAGGCCGGCAAACCATTTCCGCAGAACCTATTTAACGCCCGCCCTGTTGTACGAGTCTCCATGAACGAGGACCTCGCGTTCCTCGAGGAGCAGGTCGATCGGCACCACTCCTGGTTTGCGCAGAGCCTCCCGATGATTGCGTCTGAGAACGTCATCAGTCCCCTCGCGCGGGAGATGCTCCTGAGCGACTTCGGGGACCGATATGCAGAGGGACTCCCGGGGGAGCGGTACTACCAGGGCAACATCTACGTCGACGAGGTCGAGCGGCGTGTCACCGCGCTCGCCCAAAAGCTGTTCCGGTGCCGCCACGCGGACGTCCGGCCGATCAGCGGGACTGTCGCGAACCTCGCAGTCCTCTTCGCCCTCACGGAGCCGGGGGATATCGTCACGTCCGTCGCGTTGAGCCACGGCGCGCACATCAGCACCGCGAAGTTCGGTGCGGTCGGGGTGCGGTCCGTGAACAGCATCAGCTACCCATTCGACGTCGAGCGGATGAACATCGACGTAGACGGCGCGGACAAGCTCATCCGCCAAGTCCGTCCGAAGGTCGCGCTCTTCGGCCAGAGCGTGTTCCTGTTCCCGAGCCCGCTCAAGGAACTCCGGGACGCGATCCAGGAGGTCGGGTGTCCCGTCTGGTACGACGGGGCGCACGTCATGGGCCTCATCGCCGGCGGCCAGTTCCAGGACCCACTGCGCGAGGGCGCGGATGTGATCACGGGAAGCACGCACAAGACCCTTCCGGGCCCGCAGCACGGCATCCTTCTGTCCGACTCCGCGGACGAGAAGTTCATCAAGAAGCTCCAGCGAGCCGTGTTCCCGGGCGTCGTCTCGAACCACCACCTCCATGCGATGGCGGCCCTCGGCGTAACGCTCGCAGAGCACCTTGAGTTCGGGCGGGAGTATGCGTCCCAGACCGTTCGGAACGCGAAGGCCCTGGGCCAGGCGCTACACGAGCGGGGGTTCACGGTCCTCGCGGGGAAGTATGGCTTCACGGAGAGCCACACGATCGCGACGGACATGTCCCCCCATGGCGGGGGCGCGCACGTCGCTGCGCAGCTCGAAAAAGCGAACATCATCACGAACAAGAACCTCCTGCCCTGGGATACGTCGCCCGTGAAGCCGAGTGGCATCCGGCTCGGAAGCCAAGAGCTCACCCGCCTCGGGATGCGGGAGTCCCAGATGGCGGAGGTCGCGGAGTTCTTCGACCGCGTCGTGATCAAGAAAGAAGCGCCGGACAAGGTCGCCAAGGATGTTGCGGAATTCCGGAAGGGTTTCAGCACGGTCCACTACTGCTTCAAGGCCGGAACGGAAGCACACCGCCACTGGCGAATCCACTAGGCGTTCGATAACCTCTTTCCGGTGGGTCTCTTACCGCTTGCCGTGGCGTCCGTGGCGTACTTCTTCGAGACTCACGTCGCAGCGCCGCGGGACGCCGCGTTCGCGTGGTGGACGAACTTCACGCCCGAGGACCACGAAGGCGGCCGCCACCGCCATGGAACACGCATGAACCCCGTCCGCAACGGGGATCAATGGACCTGGACCGACGAGTACGTGGCACTCGGTCTCCGGACACGCTGGACATTCCGAGCGCGGACTGAGGCCCCGAGCGCGAAGAGTTCCATGCCGTCACGGCCCTTGGCGAACTCCGGGGAACGATCCGGTTCGAGACGCGCGAACGCCGCACCCTCTTCGTCGAGCAGGGCGTCTTCCGCGCTCGCGGACTCGGCAGACTTATCCTGCCGTTCCTCAAGCGAAGGCTCGTGCGGCTCCTTGAGACCGATTTCCGCGAGCATTGGGCGGAGTTCGAACGAGAGTCCTCGAACCGCCGATCGACGCTCTAGAGAAGGGCCCGAACGCGATAGCTCGTCTTCGATTCGACGGCCTCGCGGAGCCGGACCTCGTCCGTCTGGGCGGGGTCGTACTCGACAACCGCGGCGTTGATGACGTAGTTCGCCACTACGTCCTTCACGCCGGGTTCCCCGGCCAGGGCCTTTTCGAGGACCTTCGTGCAGGTCGCGCAGTCCATGCCGGAGATCCGAAACTTGACGCGCGACATCGTGCCTACGTCCCCTTGTCCGTCTCGAAATCGTCGATCTCCGCGAGGACCATCTCCCACTCCGCGAGGTTCGGCGGTCCCACGACGGCGGGCATGATCCACGCGCGAGCGTTCCTGCGCTCCAAGGAGACGACGCCGATGCCCGGCGCGAAGACGTTCGGGAGGAGCGAGGGAAGGAGAAGGGCGCCGAGGGCGCGCATCCGCGCCGGCATCCGCCCCGTGGCATAAAAGGCCGACCGTCGAAAGCGATCGAATCGGGGAAGCCACCGGAGAGGATCGAACTCCCGACCTGCGGTTTACAAAACCGCCGCTCTACCAACTGAGCTACGGTGGCAGCAGACACGCGATATCCGCAACTTGTAAAAATGCTTGCGCGCGGATGCAGGCGAGCCTCGAGGCGCCTCCGCGTCCGCTCCCTGTCATTCCCCTGGTTCTTACCTAATCAGATTTCAGCCTCGAAGCTTTTATGATACCCTCCGGGAAAATCAGGGGACCTGAGAGGGAAAACCATCACCCTTCCCTGCCCGAACTGCGGGGCCGAGGTACAGTTCGTCGAGGAGTACCGCCGCCACTACTGCTACGCGTGCGGCGAATACGCGCCCGAAGGCTATGGGGGCGGCCGCGGGCTCAGCTGCGCGAAATGCGGTGGCGTCCTGTCGTACGTGAAGGACTACGACCGGTACTATTGCTACAAGGACGAAGAGTACGCCGAGGAGGAACTCGGGAACGAATCCGCGTCCGAGGAAAAAGCCCCGCTCTCGCCATCGGTGGCGCCCCCGTTCGACGACCTATTCGGGGTGCACCTCGAGGCTCTGAGGGAGGCGGAGAGCTCTCCCGAACCGGAAGCATCCGCGGCTGTCGAAGAGCCCGCCAAGGCGGAGACCCCGGTCGTACCGCCAACGCCTTCCCCTTCCGAGCCCGACAGCGATTCGACACCGGCCCCAGAGCCGCAGCCCGAGCCGACGCCTGCGCCCAGCGAGACATCGGCCATGGAACCCTTCAAGGAGGCCGCGGCGCCGCCTTCCCCAAGACCGCCCCTCGTCAAAGAGGAAATCATGAAGGCAAAGAAGACGACGCTGATGGACCTCTCCGGTGCGTACGGCCTCGACACGATGGGCACGAAGGAGGAACTCCGGGTCCGTCTCCTCGCGGAGTACAACCGCCTCCGACGCGAGGAGGCGCGAGCGACCGGCTCCGCGCAGCCCTCGATCACGGAACCGGCCGCAGGCGAGAGGCCTGAGTCACAACCCCGATCCTTCCTTGATTCGCACGCGCCCGAACCGTTCGAGTCTTCCGCCAGGGCGATTCCCGCCGACGCAGTTAGCACGACGCATCCACAGTCGGCCAGCAACCCGGACGCCGTTACGGTTGGCGAAGACCTCGTGCGCTCTCAGGCGGTTCTCCTTCCTGCGACCCCGAAGATCATCAATCCCTGTCCCACCTGCGGCCGCGAGCTCGCGTACATTGAGCCCTACGACCGGTACTACTGCGAGCACTGCAAGGCGTACGCGCCCCCGCCCGTGAAGTTCGTCGAGGTGCCGCCCCCGCCACGCGTTGGACAGCCGTGCCCGACCTGCGGGCGCGAGCTCACGTACATTGAGCAGTACGATCGCCACTACTGTTACAACTGCAAGGCATACACCACGCTCGAGTCGAGGGCGGGGCCGCCGCCTCCGTTGCCGGCGGCTAAGATTGTCGAGCCGAAGCTCGAGACCCACGAGCCGGAGGGGAAGAACTCGTGCCCGACGTGCGCGAAGGAGCTTGCATACATCGCCCGGTATGCCCGGTACTATTGTTATGAGTGCGAAAAGTACGCAGCGCCTCGGCCGAAGGATCCGTGCCCGAACTGCGGGAAGGCCCTGACGTACGTCACCCAGTACCGGCGACACTACTGCTATGCGTGCGCCCTCTACGCGCCTGCGGACCTCAGCGCGCGGATCCTCGCGGAGCGCGCCGCGACGCCGGCGACGGCCGCGGGCTCTGCGCCGCGGGTCGGCGCAATCGCGCGACCGATTACCGTCCACCGCCATGGAAGCGTCTCGGAGCCTCTCGGTCTCGCGGTCGCCGGCCTCGCCCTTATCCTTGTGTTCCAAGTCCTCGTCGCGTTGCCCATCGCGATGGGCGTGCAGCCGTACGTGGACCTCGACCGGCCGATCGCCTGGTTCATCCAGTTCCTCGGCTTCCTCCTGCTCGGCGTCGGAGCGACCGCAGGGCTTCTGCGGCTCCGCAACCGGAAGTGAGACGGCCGACAGGCGAACCCTTTTAGGTGACCGGCCCTTCGATGCTCGCGATGCGCCTGGGGGAGCTTGTTCGCGATCTTCGGGTCGACCGGGACTACAACCCGCGCGAGATCATTTCGACCTGGACGGAGAAGGACCTCCTCGACGGAAAGGTCGTTGACGCCTGGGTCATCATCTTCCGGACCCGCGGATGCTACTGGGCCCACACATCCGGGTGCTCGATGTGCGGATACGTGAACGATACCGCTGTCGACGTGTCGGAGGCGGACCTCCTGCACCAGCTCGCGTCCGTCCTGCCGAAGCACAAGGGCCAGCCCGTCGTGAAGGTGTACACGTCCGGGAACTTCTTCGACGACCACGAGCTCGCTCCCGATGCGAGGCGGGCGATCCTGAGGGAACTCGGGGACCGGTGCGAGAAGGTCATCGTCGAGACCCTGTCCCACATGATCCGGCGGGAGCAGCTCGACGACGCGATGACATACGTCGACAGCCTCGAGGTCGCGTTCGGGCTCGAGTCGACGAACGAACGCGTCCTGCGGTACGGCGTGAACAAGATGTGGGGCCTCAAAGAGCACGCGCGAGCGGCCGCGCTCGTGCACGACGCTGGCGGGACCGTGAAGACGTACCTCCTCGTCAAGCCGCCCCTCCTCACGGAGCGGGAGGCAATCGAGGACGCCGTCCGCTCGGGCCATGAGGCCGACCCGCACTCCGACACGATCTCTTTCAACCCTGTGAACGTCCAGCGGGACACGCTCGTCGACCACATGTTCAAGCGTCGGGAATACCGCCCACCGTGGCTGTGGTCCGTCGTCGAGGTCCTCGAGCGGACGCGCGACTTGAAGGCCCACGTGAAGAGCCATCCGACGGCGGGCGGCATGCGGCGAGGCGCGCACAACTGCGGGTCCTGCGATCGGCGCGCAATCAACGCGATCGAGGAGTTCTCCCTCGACCTCCGGAGGGATTTCTCCGAGCTCGATTGTGCCTGCCGGGAGAGATGGCGAGCGGAGCTCGACCTCCAGGACTTCATGATGACGCCCGGCGACATCGGGGCGATCCTCGCGCGATAAGGCTTTATCGTCAGCGGAATTGCCGCGTTGGTTCCGATGCAAACGTACGGGTTGCGGCGGGGCTGGGGCAAGAAGATCGAGGGCGGGAACCTCCGGAGCCTCGTCGAGTCCTCCTTTGGGTCCGCCCAGGAGGCGGACGGCAAGGTTGTGACCAGCTTCGGCGCCCTCGCGAAGCTGACGACGTGGACGGACGGAAAGTCCCTGTTCGTCGACACGGTGATGAACCGGGAGGTCGCCGAGGATGTTGCCCGCAATACGATTTCCGCGTACAACCGGTTCCTCGAGCAGGCGACCGGCTACGCGACGAAAGAACGGGCGAAGCGCGCACAAGCGAAGGGGAAGGGGAAGGCCTAGGAGCTTCCTCGTCCCAGGCGCCTTCGCTCGTGCTCCGGCGAGCGACGACGAAGAGTGGGCCCTTCGGCTTACACGCCGAAGAGCGCGCCGAGGCCGGCCGCGGCCTCTTCCTCGCTGACCTTCTCCTCCTCTTTCTTCTTCTCTTCTTTCTTTTCCTCTCTCTTCTCGCCCGCGGCGGGCGCGGATGGGGCGGCGGGGGCCATCGCGCTTGCGGACGCGAGGACCTCCTCGACATTCACGCCCTCGAGGGCGGTCGTCAGCGCCTTCACGCGGGTCTCGTCAACCTTCACACCGGCCGCGGTGAGGACCTTCTTCAGGTTCTCTTCCGTGACCTTCTTGCCGGCGGCGTGCAGGACCAGCGCACCATAGACGTATTCCATGTTTCGTTCACCTCCTGGATCGAATCGTCCTTACGAGCCAAACAGAGACCCGAGGCCGGCGGCGACGTCCTCCTCGGGCGGCTTCTCGTCCTTCTTCTCCTCCTTCTTCGGTTCCTCCTTCGGCGCGCCGCCACGGGACGGTCCGCCACCAAGCTTCGCGCGGGTCGCCTCATCGACGGCCTCGGGGGCCCGCGCCGCGATGGCGAGCGCCTGGGCCTGCGCCTTCGCGAGGAGGAGCTTCACACTCTCCCGAGTCGGGAACCCGGACTCGACGGCGAGCGCGATCGCGTGGCGATACGCCTTCGAGAGGAGCGGCCGGATCGTCCGGCGCGCCGGATAGGAAAGGGACATCGCGAGGGCCATCGCCCGGGCGTCCGCGAGGGTGAGGTCCGTGCGGACCTTCACGTCATCGATCGCGAGCACATCCCGGCCGAAGACGGTCCCGGCCTCGTACGCCCCGCGGAGGTCGAGGCCGACGATGAGCGGGAAGATTTCGAGCCGCGCGAGGACCTGCGCGACGTCCCGAGGTATTCGGTCCCCCGTTTTCACGAGGAGCTTGTCCTTCTTGATCACGACCTTCCCGCGCTCGATCGCCGCCGGGATTCCCGCTTTCTGGAGCTCGCCGACGATCGGCCCGGGCTTGAACGGGGTCTCACCCTCGTGGACCCACAGGTCCTCTGGCGCGATCTCCCCGCCGCGCGCGGGAGCTTTCGTCTTCGTTCCCTCCATCTCGCGGAACAGCCTGAATGGGTTCAGGCTCGACGTCACGACCGCGGTCTGGCCATCGATGACGTCCATAAGCTTGTCCAGTCCGGATTTTTTCGCCGCGGCTTCCCGAAGGGCGATCCGGAGGAGGTTGTTCTTCGCGACGACGATTCTCGCCTTCCCGTGGAGCTTCCGTCGCATCGCTTGGAACTGCGGCGCGGGGATTCCCTGGATCCTCACAATCCCGATGACCGACGATGCCTCGAAGTTCTGGACGAGGGACTTGACCAAATCGACTTTATAGGGAGCAACGTGCGCCATCAGACCACCTCAGATGTACCTCACCGCGGGGCCCATCGTCGTCTTGATGAAGGCCGACCGGATGTTGAACCGCCCGCGCTCGAGCTTGCCGAGAACACGGCGCATGAGGAAGTCGAGGTTCTCCGCGAGGTCCTCCGGCGGCATGTCCCGCGTGCCGATGGGTGCGTGGAACGTCCTCTTGTCGCGGGAGCGGACGCGCACCGTGTTTCGGAGCGAGATGATCACGGGAGTGGGGTCCGCGCCCGGCGGGAGGGGCTTCGGCATCTTCCCCCGCGGGCCGAGGACGACGCCGAGCCGCTTGCCGATCACGGGCATCAGGGGGGCCTCCGCGATGAAGAAGTCGAACAATTGGGCGACCTCCTTTGCCTTCTTCTTGTCCCCCGCGAACGCCTCGATCTCTTGGGGCTGGACGATGAGATCGGCGGCGCCCTTTGCCTTAAGGGCCATCTCCCCAGAGGCGAAGACGCACACCCTGATCTTTCGCCCGCGGCCCTTCGGGAGGATGACCTCCTCGTCGATCCGGTTCTTCGGGACGGACAAGTCGACGTCCCGTAGGTTAATCGCGACCTCCACGGTCTCCGGAAACTTCCTCAGAGGGGCGGCCTCCAAGGCCTTGAGCACCGTCTCGACCGTCTTCTTCTCTGCCGTGCGGAACACCTCCTGTAGTGCAGCCGGCGCGACGCGCCTCCTACAGAGGAAAGCGGACCAACAAGCCGGTCCTATATGAGGGTTCCGCGCAGCACCGCGTTGCGGACCCGTTCGCGCGCGTCAGTTCGCGCCGGCGTCTGGAGAAATAGCCGCGAAGGAAGCACATCCGGCGTATTATCATTGCAAGGCTGATAACACTGCCAAGCTTTATGGCGGACGGCCCGTTCGGTTGCACGATGCGCGAGGAGGACGCGCTCGCGTCCCTCGAGATGCTCGGCCTCACCCGGAAGGAGGCCAGGGCGTACCTCTCCCTCGTCCGCAACGGGGCGTCGACCGCCGCCCAGGTTGCCGAACACCTCGCTGTGCAGTATCCGGCCGTGTACCGGGTCCTCCATAGCCTCCAGGGGAAGGGCTGGGTCGAGACGTCACGGGAGCGGCCGAACCGGTACCGCGCAAGGAATCCGCGCGTCGTCGCGGAGCAGGCCCGCCAGGCGCGCGCGGACGACCTCAGCTCTGCGGCTGAGGGGATCTCCGCGCTCGTGGACGAGTACAACGCGAAGTCCCGGACCACGGACGCGGACCTGTACCTCTACAAGGGGCCCGAGAGCGTCGCGAACAAGCTTCGGGAGGTCGTGCTCTCCGCATCCGGCGAGATCCTCGTCGTGTCCCCGTTCCCCGTGGACCAAGAAGTGCTGCGCCTATTGTTCACGACGTTGCGTCGCGCCCGCCATCGCTCGCGGATCGTGATCAGCATGGCGAACGCAGAGGACGTCGAGAAGCTGAACGCGTTCGTGAGCGGGTCGATGAAGGTCGAGTTGAAGTTCCCGCGGACGCACCTCTCGGACACGCGACTCGCCCACACGTTCGTGTTTCCGAGCGACAAGGAGCTGTTGATCGTGAACTCGTTCTACCGAGACCGCGCCCTCGTCCTCGAAAAGCTCCAGGGGCTCTGGATTGGCGATGCGGACTACGTGCGGCTCCAGCTTGAGGCGATGGTCCGGGGATTGGCGACGGTCCCGAAGCGTCGTGGCCGCGCGTTCCCCCGTGGCTAAGAATGGTCAGGTCTTCTGAAGAGCCCGATCGTACTTCCCCGCGCGAATCTCCGCGGTGACCTCTTTCGGGCTCTTTCCGTCGACCGTCACGCCCATGGACACGCACGTGCCGACGACCTCGAGCACACGGGTCCGAAGGTCCTTCGCCTCCATCACGTCGACTTTCATGTTCGCGATCTTGACCGCCTGCGTGATTGTGAGGTTCCCGATCCTCGTCTTGCCAGCGTCCCCGCTGCCCTTCTCCGCGCCGAGTTCCTTCAGGATGAGGGCGGACGTCGGCGGCGTCCCGACCTCGATTGCGTATGCCTTCGTCCTCGGGTCGATGACGATCTTGACGGGGACTTTCATCCCCTCGAAGGACTTCGTCTTGTCGTTGATCGCCTTCACGACCTCCATGATGTTCAGGCCCATCGGGCCGAGGGCGGGGCCGAGCGGCGGACCGGCAGTCGCCTTACCGCCATCGACGAGGACTTCGAGGGTCTCCGGCATTCACGCCGGACCACAGAGGATTTCGATATAAAGGTTTGGACCGCCTCGGGGTCGCAGCAAATTTATCCGTAGTCGGGAATTCCCGCCGCGGCGGTACGATGGCCTCGCGAAGTTCGAAGAAGACTATGTGGGAGTTCGAGGCGGACTATTTCACGTTCTGCAATTGTGACTGGGGCTGCCCCTGCAACTTCAACGCCCGACCAACGCAGGGGAACTGTCACGGGGTCGGCGCCTGGCGGATCACCAAGGGACACTTCGATGGGACGAAGCTCGACGGCGTCGTGGTAGCGGCCGCGTATTTCTTCCCGGGGCTCGTCGAGCACGGCCACGGAATAGCGCGGTTCTATGTCGACCGCGATGCGAGTCCGGCGCAGCGCAAAGCCGTCGAGGCAATTTGCAGCGGGAAAGTCGGCGGCGGAAGCTTCGAGATCTTCGTCAATCTGTCGGAGAAAGTCTACCCGCTCATGGTGACGGACATCGATCTCCACATCGATGGTCCTCGGGCACGCCTCCGGATTCCCGACATCATGGAAGCGGAGTGCGAGTCCTTGTCCTATCCGGACGGACTCGTTATCGAGCCGTACTTCACGCTTCCGCACGGCATTGAGTTCAAGACCGGCCTCGCCACAAACACGAAGAAGTGGTGGATCCGGGACGGAGAGATGCTGGCGAACCATCAGAACGTGTACGGCGTCGTTACGAAGGTTCGATTCACGCAGAAAGGGTGCGTGGGGTGAGGCCTATTTCTCCTCCTCTTTCTGGAGCACCCGGACCTGCGTTCCGGGGACCGTGACGGGAATCCGGACCATCGCCTCGAACAGCTCAACGGTGACCTCCTCCTTCGTCTCGTCGATCTTCATCACGCGGGCCTTCTCGCCCTTGAACGGCCCCGCCATGAGTTCGACGATGTCACCCTCCATCATGCCGCTCACGATGGGCTTCGGCGCGAGGTACATCTCGATATCCGTGAACTGTATCGCCTTTTCTCCCTTCGATTCTACAATCCCGCGCGCCCTTCGGATCCCTCGAATGACCTCCTCGAGGCGGTCCGGGTTCATCGATTCGACGAGGACGTAGCCCCGGAGGTTCACGGGGACGAGAATCGAGAACACCCCGATGTCCCGGGCCTTCGCCCGCGCGAAGACCGCGTCCGCGACCGTGCGCTCGTGACCAATGCTCGTCTTCACTGCGATGATCGCTTGACGGGCTGTCCCCAGGATTGTCTTCGAGTCGGAGACGGCGGGGTCGTTCTTCGACGTCGTACTGAAAATTAGGGTGAGCTTGTCCCCGTACCGCGCTCCCTTTGGGCACGTGACCTGGAGCGTGATCTCGCGGGAGCCGCCGCCGATCAGGACGAACTCCTTCTCCGTAATCTTCGTAAACGTGACGTCCCAGACCTTCTCCTCGACGCCCCAGAGCTTGATCGTCCACTCCGGCGGTTCCGGCGCTTCGGAGGCGTAGTTCAGGTCGACCTTGACCTTGATCGTGTCGTCCTCGTTCCCGGTGTTTGAGACGAGGAGCTCGTACTCGCGGGACTCGCCCGCGGTCATCGAAATCCGTTCCTCCGCAGCCTTCGCATATTCGATCTTCACGCCGTACGTCGGCTCCGGCGGCCGCTCCGGCTCCGCATGCTTCGGCTCCGGCGGTTTCGCTTGGTCGTCAAAGAGACCCACGATCGTCCTCTCCTCTACCGGAAGAGGCTCTCGAGGAACCCCGGGCCGTACTTCATGATCCAGTAAATCACGAAGCCGACGGCGCCGATCAGGAGGAGGCCGACGCCCGTGATCATCACGATCCGGCTGTACTCCTCCCGGGTCGGCTTCCGGGCCATCTTGAGCACGCGGCCATAGCGTCCCTTGCCGAGGCGCTTCGTCCGCTCCTCAATCCGACGCTGGACGTCCCAGCTCTTCTCCACGATGTCCGCCATCGCCCGTTCCTCACCGCACGACGTCGACGCCGACTTCTCGGCCTCGCAACACCTCGCCCGGGCCATATATCTGCTTCGATTTCACGCCCGTCAGGATCAGCATGACCCGGAGAGTGTGCTGGATCGAGGGGTCGACCGCCGCCCCCCAGATGATCCGAGCGTTCGGTGAAATCCGGGCCTGGACGATCTCCGCGGTCTTCTCCGCCTCCGAGACGGTCATGTCCGTGCCCCCCGTCACGTTGATCAGCGCTCCCGTGGCGGTGGAAATGTCGACGTCGATGAGGGGCGAGTTGATCGCTTCCTCGATTGCCTCCTCGGCCCGCCGGTCGCTGTCGCTCTCGCCGAGGCCGATCATCGCGACGCCGCCGCCCTTCATGATCGTCTTGATGTCGTTGAAATCGAGGTTCACGAGGCCCGGCCTCGTGATCACTTCTGAGATGCCCTTGATCGCGCGCATGAGGACGTCGTCTGCGACCTTGAACGCCGCGTTCAACGCGAGCCGTGGGACGAGCTCGATCAGCTTGTCGTTCGGGATCACGATCACGGTGTCCGCGAAGTTGCGGAGCTTTTCGAGGCCGTACTCCGCGTTCTCCGCGCGGATCGCGCCCTCCGCGCGGAACGGAAACGTGCAGATCGCGATTGTGAGGGCCCCCATCTCCTTCGCAAGCTGCGCGACATACGGCGCGCCGCCCGTCCCCGTACCGCCGCCAAGGCCGCACGTGATGAACACCATGTCCGCGCCCTGGAGCGCGGCCCGGATCTCGTCCTCCGCCTCGCGGGCGGCTTCCTCGCCGACCTGGGGCAAGGCGCCCGCCCCGAGTCCCCGCGTCACGCGACGGCCGAGGAGAATCTTGTGCGGTGCCCGAATCGTGAGGAGGTGTTGGGCGTCCGTGTTCGCGGCGAACAGCTCCGCGCCGATGATCCCCGCCTCGACGAGGCGGTCGATCGTGTTCGTACCGCCTCCGCCGATCCCGATGATCTTGATGTTCGTCCGCAGACTTGCGAGAATCCTCTCGAGCTCCGCGTCCTCGGCGGTGAACCCGACCGGTCCCTGGGTGGGTGTGTCAGGCACGCGCGGCTCTTCGCCCGCGCGCGTGATGACCTCCCTGACGATTGAATTCATGGATGGCCCTCCGGCTACTTCGGTAGACCGCTGATAGAACAGCGGCCGCACGTAGATAGGGGCTTCTTATAAAGGTTTTCTGGGACGTTCATCCGAGGCGCGCGTGCGCACGCAATGTCTGGGTCATCTTCCAACGCCCAACGGAGCCGCGGCGACATCGTGCGTCCGCGGGGCGCCTAGTGAATCGCGTCGACGCCGTAACGCGAGCTGATCTCCGCGGGGTCGTGGCGGCCGAGGATCTGCTTCGACTTCACTCCGGTCGCGACGAGCATGACCCGAAGCGTGTGCTCGAGGGACAGGTCCACCGTGGCGCCCCAGATGATCCGCGCGGTCGGCGAGACTTTCTGCTGGACGACCTCCGCACACCTTTCCGCCTCGCCGATCGTCATGTCCGGCCCGCCCGTGACGTTTACGAGGACGCCGTGGGCACCGGAGATGTCGACCTCGAGGAGCGGGGAGTTAATCGCTTCCGTGATCGCCTCCTGGGCGCGCTGGTCGCCGACGGCCTGGCTCTCGCCCATCCCAATCATTGCGACGCCGCCGCCCTTCATGATCGTCTTCACGTCATTGAAGTCTAGGTTCACGAGGCCGGGCTTCGTGATAATCTCCGTCAGGCCCTTGATCGCCCGCATGAGGGTCTCGTCCGCGAACCGGAACGCGAGGTTCAGGGACATGCGGGGCACGAGATCGAGGAGCTTGTCGTTTGGGATCGTGATGACCGTGTCCGCGATCTCGCGGAGCCGTTCAAGGCCCCACTCCGCCGCCTCCATCCGCATCTTACCCTCGCCGCGGAACGGGAGGGTGACGACCGCGACGGTGAGCGCGCCAATATCCTTCGCAAGGCGGGCGATGTAGCCCGCTCCGCCCGTCCCCGTACCGCCGCCAAGGCCGCACGTCACGAACACAATGTCGCTGCCCTGGAGGATGTTCTTGAGCTCGTCCTCCGCCTCTCGCGCGGCCTCCTCGCCGATCTGCGGAAGGGCGCCAGCCCCGAGCCCGCGGGTCACGCGACGGCCGAGAAGGAGCTTCTTCGGCGCCTTTATGGCGAGAAGGTGCTGCGCGTCCGTGTTCGCGGCGAACAGCTCCGCGCCGACGATGCCTTCTTCGTAGATCCGTGCGATCGTGTTCGTACCGCCTCCGCCGATGCCGACGATCTTGATGTTCGTCCGCATCTTGCTCAGCAGTTCTTCGAGCTCCGCGTCGACCCGGCTGTCCTCGATGTGGGGTACGCCGGGGTCCCGGGCCATAGCTTCCTCTAGCAGCGACTTCATAGCGTCCACCCTAACGCTGAAACTTGCACGTCATCCCATCCCGCAAAGTAGCGCGCGAATTCGTGTCTCGCTATTTGGGTCTTTCGTCAACCCGTCCGCCGTTTGTCGGACGTGTTGGCAACTTCGGCGCCAAACGCCGCGATGGGGTCAGAACAGGACCTTCGGCGCGAGCTTCGCGACCTTCGCACGCGCAGCGGGGTCGCAGGCGACCATCACGGCCCAGTCGGAGACGGCCCGGAGCTGGAGCGCGCGTCCCAAGGGGCTAAGCCGGGAGAGGCGGGACACCTCGCCGTCATCGACGATGGTAACGTCCGTCTGCGCGATCCGCGGCTCTGAGACGAGGAGTTCGGGGAGCGGGATGTCGACGATCACGTGCCCGGGCCCAAGGCCTGCGCGGCGGGCGAGCGTGTCCTCGGCCTCCCGCCGCTCCGCCCGATGCTTCGACAGACGGCGCAGCGCGTCCCGCTGAGCGTCGTCGAGGTCGTCGGCGCCCCACGCGACGGCGCGTTTGAGCAGCTTGCGGTACTTGATCCGGAGGGCGACCTCTCGCTGGAACCCGCCCTGGTCGACGAGCCATCCGAGGAGCTCGTGATCGACCATCTTCTGGATCGACGCGATCGGCGCGTCCGA
>DATESQ010000050.1:0-3200 GCA_035283985.1 Thermoplasmata archaeon
CTTCCGTCACGATGGGCTCACGGAGCACCTCGTGGACACGGCCCATCGCTCAAACCTCGAAGTCCTCGCTTGGACCATCGACGACCCTGGACGGGCTCGGCAGGTCGCCGCGCTCGGCGTCGACTACATTGCCTCGAACGCGCCGGATCTGATTCTCGCCGCACTCTCCGGTAGCGAAGATTCCTCGTTCCCGCCATCCGCCCAGTGAAAAGGACGAATCAACCTCGAGTGCTCAGCGGGTCAACCGACGCCGATGGCGACTTTCAGTGTACACCTCGAAGTCCTTCCCCGGAGCGGCGAGCTCGAACATCTCCTCGAACTCATCCTCGCCCAGGATTCGGAGGGTCTCCCGCGCCCGCCAATCGCGCGGGAGGTTTTCGATCTGTTCCGTCTGGAACACGAACGTCCGCGGGTCCGAAGAGGCGGGATCGAGAGCATATTGGTTGACGAACCCCTCGATGTGGAACTGACGGAAGACGACGGTGCCCCTCTGGCGGTCGTAGCTGTAGAATCCCCAATCCTCGTGGACCTCGCCCTTCGGATTTTGGTCTGTGGGTTCCCACCTCGACGTGTTTCTGACCTCGAGAAATTTCGCGCCCAGAACGTACTCATACTCCCGCTCGCCCCGACCGACGCCCGGATCGCCACGTTCGGTGGCCTCCCACGACCCGACGAAGTACTTGAGAGCATCCCATGCTTCTTTCATGCTGTATCTCCTGACAGTTTACAGAGGGATGTTGCCGTGCTTTCGCGCGGGCCGAGATTCCCGCTTTGAGAGCAGCGCACGGAGCGTCTTCACAAGGATCGGCCGCGTGTCCTGCGGCTCGATCACGTCGTCGACATAGCCGAGCTCCCCGGCAAGGTACGGGTTCGCGAACTTCTCGCGGTACTCCGTGACGAGTTCCGCCGCGCGCTTCTTCGGGTCTTTCGCGGCCTCGATCTCTTTCCGGAACACGATGTTCACCGCGCCCTCCGGGCCCATCACGGCGATCTCCGCGCTCGGCCACGCGACGTTGAAGTCCGCGCGGAGGTGCTTCGAGTTCATCACGTCGTACGCGCCGCCGTACGCCTTCCGCGTGATGACCGTCATCTTCGGGACCGTCGCCTCCGCGAACGCGTAGATGAGCTTCGCGCCGTTTCGGATGATTCCCCCGTGCTCCTGGTCCGTGCCCGGGAGGAACCCGGGGACGTCGACGAACGTCACGAGCGGGAGGTTGAACGCGTCGCAGAACCGGACGAATCGCGCTCCCTTCGTCGACGAGTTGATGTCGAGCGTTCCCGCCAATACCGCAGGCTGGTTTCCGACGACTCCGACGGGGTGTCCGTCAAGGCGAGCGAACCCGACGACGATATTGCGGGCCCACGCCTCGTGGACCTCAAAGAAACTCCCCCGGTCCGTCACGCGCGTGATCACATCCCGCATATCGTACGGCTTGTCGGATTCCGAAGGCACGATCGTCGCGAGCTCCGGGTCGCGCCGCTCTGAGTCGTCCCGCAGGTCGAGAACGGGCGGCTCCTCCACGTTGTTCGAAGGGACGTAACTCAGGATTCGACGGACGGTGCGCATCGCGTCGCGCTCCGAGTCGGAGGCGAAGTGGGCAACGCCGCTCTTCTCCGCGTGGACCGTGGCCCCGCCGAGGGCCTCGAAGGACACCTCCTCGCCCGTAGCGGCCTTCACGACCTCCGGGCCCGTGATGAACATGTTCGAGATCCCCTTCGCCATGACGACGAAGTCCGTGATTGCGGGGCTGTAGACGGCGCCACCCGCGCAGGGACCGAGGATCACGGAGATCTGCGGAATCACGCCGCTCGCAATCACGTTTCGGTAGAAGATCTCCGCAAACCCGCCGAGGGACTTCACGCCCTCCTGGATCCGTGCGCCGCCGGAGTCGTTCAGCCCAATCATGGGCGCGCCGACCTTCATCGCCAGGTCCATGATCTTCACGATCTTGTTCGCGAACATCTCCCCGAGGCTGCCGCCGAAGACCGTGAAGTCCTGGGAGAAGACGAACACGAGGCGGCCGTCAATCGTGCCGTAGCCCGTCACGACGCCGTCGCCCGGGACCTTGCGCGTCTCCATGTCGAAGTCCGTCGTGCGGTGGACGACGAACAGGTCCGTCTCAACGAACGACCCGGGGTCGAGGAGGAGCTCGAGCCGCTCCCTGGCGGTCAGTTTTCCGCGCTTGTGCTGTGCGTCGATCCGCTCCTTGCCGCCGCCGAGCTTCGCTTCCGCTCTTCGGCGACGGAGCTCCCGGATTTTCGGATCGTGTACCGGGTCCATCGCGGACGCAAGGCGCGGGCGTCCCTTAACGTTATCTTGGACCCGCCTCGCTCGGGTCCAGCGGGGGCTTCGCAGCCCGAAGCTTCGGGCGTGTCACGAGCGTGAATCCTGCGGCCACCAGCGCGAAGGCACCGAGGGCGCGGACCTCGAGGGCCTCTTGAAGGAACAAGACCCCGCCCGCCGCGGCGACCGCCGCCGCAATCTGGCTCACAAGATTCAGTCGGATGGGCCCGATCCGGGAGAGGAGGGTGAAGTAGATCACAAAGCCGACGCCCGAGGAAACGATCGAGAGATACACCATCGACACGGTCCCGGAGGCGTCGAACGTGGCCCGCCCTCCCCCCTCGAAGAGGAGTGACGCGACGTGAAGGAGTCCGGCGCCAGCGAGCGAGTGCCACGCGATGAACGCGAACACATCCATCCCGTGGCCCGTTCGCCGGACAAGGACGGACCCGAGCGACCAGGAGGCGATCGCCCCCACGACGGCGAGCTCCGCGACGCCCTGCAGGTCGAGGAGGTTGCCTTGCTTCAGAGTGGCGAGAAGGACGATCCCCGTCATCCCGAGAGCGAGGCCGACGACGCCGCCAGTCCCGACCCGCTCGTCCGCAAGGAGGGCTCGGCTGAACACGGTTGTCAGGACGGGATTCAGCCCAACGATAATCGCGGCGACGCCCGCGGTCGTGAACTGCTGGCCCCAGAACAGGAGTGCGTGATACCCCGCGACATTGAACGCGGCCGCAACGACAATCGCGGTCCACTCCCGTCGGCCCCGGGGGACGAGGGAGCCCGCCCGATGGACGAACGCGAGCACGAAGAGGACGAGGCCGACGATGTCAAATCGGATTGCGACGAACAGAATCGGGCTGAAGCTCCGGAGGCCGACCGTGATGAACAGAAATGCGGTGCCCCAGAGCCCGCC
>DATESQ010000051.1:0-9905 GCA_035283985.1 Thermoplasmata archaeon
TCGACCGTCTCCGCGTCGCCCTCGCGGCGCGTGTCGATCGTGTGGACCTTGGCGCTTAGGGAGTGGAACGGGGAGGCCCCCTGTCGGACCTCGCAGAAGGCTCGAATCTTCGACGCGAAGTCGAGCGCGCGGTCCACGGTCGTCGGAGAGGGCGACGAGAGATGGCTCCGTTTTCCCGCGAACCGGAGGACGAGACTCAGGTTGCCCTTGTATCCGATTGTGACGGACCGCCAGCCCCCGGGTTCGCCGATGATCATGAAATCCGGCGCAGGGCGGGTCAGCAGGAACCGCGATCCCCTGGAGTCTCGCTCCTCTCCGACCGCCGCCACAATCGTGACCTTGCCCGGGCCATCGTAGGAGGATGCCGCCAAGAGTGCAGCGGCGAGAGGTCCTTTCGCATCGACGGCTCCGCGTCCGTACAGTCTTCCCGCCACGACGCGGACGGGGAGCTCCCCGTCGACGGTGTCGATGTGCCCGAGGTAGAGAATCTCCGGCCGGCCCGTTCCACGGTGCGCAATCCCGTTCCCTGCGTTGTCGACCGCCGCGTGAAATCCGAGCGCTTTCGCGATTCTCACGAACCGCCCGACGGCCTCGGTCTCGTCTCCGGACGGGCTGTAGGCCTCCACGAGGTCGCGGAGGATCGCGACCTCATCCACGGACGAGCACCTCTCCGATCGCGTCGAGGGCGAAGGACCACTTCTCTGCGGGAATCACGAGCGGCGGGAGGAGGCGGATGACGCTCGACCCGCCCCCGATTGCGAGGACCCCCCGATCTTGCAGGGCCTGGAGGTACGGTGTCGCCTTCTCCTTGAGTTCGATCCCGATCATGAGCCCGAGCCCCCGGACCTCGCGGACGACGGAGGTGTCGAGGGCGCGCAGTCGTGCGATGCCCTTCGAGCCGAGCTGCTCCGCCCGCTCCCACAGCCGCTCCCGGAGAACATAGTCGATTGCCGCGGAGCCGGCGGCGCACGCGAGCGGATTCCCGCCAAACGTGGAGACGTGCGAGCCCTTGAAGGCCCGCTCAACGTCCTCAGACGTGAGGGTTGCCCCGATCGGCACGCCGCCCGCCAATGACTTCGCGAGGGTCAAGAGGTCGGCCTCGACGCCCCACCGCTCGATCGCGAAAAGTCGACCCGTGCGCCCCATCCCGGTCTGGACCTCGTCGATGATGAGGCGCGCGCCCGTTCGGTCGCACGCCGCCCGCGCGGCTCCCACGAATTCCGGGGATGCGACGTGGACGCCGCCTTCTCCTTGGACGACCTCGAGGATCACGCCCGCGGTGTCCTGATCGACGACCTTCGAGAGGGCCTGGGCATCGTTGAACGGCACGTGCACGAACCCCGGCACGAGGGGCTCGAAATCCTCGCGGAACTCCTTCCGCCACGTCGCGCTCAGGGCGCCCATCGTTCGGCCGTGGAAGCCCCGCATTGCGGCGACGATCTTCGTGCGGCCCGTCGACGACCGCGCGAACTTGATCGCCGCCTCGACGGCCTCCGAACCGGAGTTGCTGAGGAACACGCGGCGGAGGTTCTTCGGCGCGATGGCGGAGAGCTTCTCGAGGAACGCCGCCTTCGAGGTCGTCCCGAACGAGGGTCCGACGTGGACGAGCCGCTCCACCTGCTCCTGGATCGCGGCGACGATCGCGGGGTTGGAGTGGCCGAGGTTCCCGACGCCGAACGAGGCGCCGCAGTCGATGTACTCCCGTCCCTCGACGTCCCACAGGGAGGCCATCGACCCTCGGACAAACGTGAGGTCCCGCCGCGGCGAAGCCATGAACTCGAGCGCCCGGGCCTCCGCGAGGCTCACCGGATCACCGTGCCGAGGCCGCTGAGCGCGCGCTCCACGGGGTCCGGGACCTGCGACGATGCGATCACGACCTGCGGGACGCCGCCCTCGAGCGCCTCCTTCGCGGCGATGAGCTTCTTCTTCATCCGCCCATACGCGAAGTTCATGAAGAACGGGAGCTGCTCGCGAGGAATCTCTGGGATCAGCGATGTCGGGTCCGCGGGCTCGCGGAGGAGGCCGGGCACGTTTGTAAAGAGAAGGAGGGCGTCCGCATGGAGCGCGACCGCGACCTTCGAGGCGACCCGGTCCGCATCGACGTTGATGAGTTCGCCGTCCGGCGTGACGCCCGGCGGGGAGATCACCGGGACGTAACCGTTCGACAGCAGGAGCCGGACGAGGTCGTCGTTCACGTCCTCGAGGGTCCCGGACCGGTCGTCCTTCACAAGGAGCACGCGCCCCCCGTCGACCGCCCGAACGGCCGCCTTCCGTCGGCCAAGGAGGAGCCCCCCATCCGCGCCGCTGAGGCCGATCGCTCGCGCGCCGAGCGCCTGGAGGCGTGCGACGAGCTGCGTGTTCATCTTCCCCGCGAGGGCCATCGTGAACACCTCCATCGTTTCCTCGTCCGTGTAGCGAGACACGACGCCGCTCGGGGAGGTGAGGAACCGCGGGGGCCGTCCGAGCGCTTCCGCGAGTCGGTCGACTTCCTTCGATCCGCCGTGCACAAGCACGTAGTCCTTGCGCCGGGCGAGGTCGACAAGGACGTTGTCCGCGTCGTTCCCGTCGGCGCCGCCAATTTTCACGACCATCATGGTTCTCATCCCCCTCAGACTGGATGCAATCCGAGGAACTCGAGCCCCGTCGTCTCGGGGTAGCCGCACATGAGGTTCATGGACTGCACTGCGCTCCCCGCCGCGCCCTTCATGAGGTTGTCGAGCGCGGAGGCGACGACGATGCGGTCGGAGTGCGCGTCGACCTCGAAGCCGACGTCGCAGAAGTTCGTCCCCGACAGGATCTTCGGTTCAGGGAGGCGGTAGAGCCCGGAAGCGTCCTTCACGATCCGGACGAACGGCTCGTCGCCGTACGCGTCGCGGTAGAGGCGCCAGATGTCCTTGTCGCTGAGCGGTTCCCGAAGGAACGCGTGGCACGTCGCGAGGATCCCGCGGACGGCCTCGACCGCGTGGCACGACAGGGACACGCGGACGCCGAGCTCTTGCTCGATCTCAGGCGTATGGCGGTGCATCGTGGGCGCGTAGAGACGCATCACTCCGGACCGCTCCGGGTGCGCGCTCGCGGCCCCGCCATCCGCCCCTCCCGCGGACGAGCCCGTCTTCGCGTCGACAACCACGCGTTTCGGGTCGATCACGCCCGCTTTCGCGAGAGGGAACAGACCGAGGATCGCCGCGGTCGCGATGCAGCCCGGCCCCGAGACCAGCGTCGCGTTCCGGACCGCTTCCCGATGGAGTTCGGGCAGGCCATAGATGGACTTCGCGAGCATCTCCGCGTGCGGGTGTTCGACGCCGTAGTACGTTCGGTACTGTGCGGGATCGCGGAGTCGGAAGTCCGCGCTGAGATCGATGATTCGGCCGGCTCGGGAGAGGAACTCCGGAATCCGCTCCATCGCGCGACCATGGGGCATCGCGAGGAATAGGACGTCCGTCGGTTCGAGCTCCGCGTGGTGGGTGAACACGAGGTCCGAAACCTTCCGGAGGTTCGGATGCGCACGGCCTATGGCCTTTCCGGCCATGGAGTCCGAGGTGACCTGTGCGACCTCGACCTTCGGGTGGCGGATCAGGAGGCGGAGGAGCTCTCCCCCCGAGTAGCCGGAGCCACCGACGATGGCGACGTTCACCGCCGGGCGACCTCCACGGCGTAGTCGACGATCCGGCCCGCGATGTCCACGCCCGTCGCTGCGGTGAGTACCTTGAACTCCGGCGTGTGGTTCACCTCGTGGACGACGAGTCCGTTGGGGGACTCCATCATGTCGACCGCGAGGACCCCGCCCCCGACCGCCTTCGCGGCGCGGAGCGCGAGCTCCGTCATCTCTGCCGTCGGATTCAGAGGCTCCGCGACGGCGCCGCGGGCCGCGTTCGTCCGCCACTCCGCGGAGTGGCGGTACATCCCGGCGACGAGATCATCGCCAACGGTGAAGAGGCGGATGTCCCTCTCCGGTTTCGAGATGTACTCCTGGATGTAGAAGATCGAGTGCATCGAAGACCCGAGGGCGGTCTTGTGCTCGAGGATTTGCTCCGCCCCCTCGGGATTGTCAACCTTCGCCAGGAGGCGACCCCAGGACCCGACTGGCGGCTTCAGGACCGCGGGGTAGCCAACCTCGTCGAGCGCCTTCAACGCCGCCTCGGGCGTGAGGGCCACGACCGTCCGCGGCGTCGGAATCCCCGCCTCCTGGAGCCGGAGGGACGTGAGGATCTTGTCCCCGCACAGCGCGACGACCCCGTACGGGTTCACGGCCGGCACGCCGTAGTGCTCGAAGAACCGGAGGGCGTAGAGGGATCGCGTGTGGCTCACGGACCGGTTCAGGACGAGGTCCGCGCGGAAGCCGTTGGGCTCGAGGTGGAACGTCGCCTCGCGGTCCCAGACCCGTTGGATCGCGAGCCCGCGGGCCTCTGCGGCCGCGAGGATCCACTTCTCCTCGGGCCGGATCACGGTGTAGAAAAGCGCGATGGACGGGCCGCTACTCACCCCAATCCTCCTCTTCGCGCGGGGCCGGAGACACGGTGAACGGGGTCGTCGATGTGACCGCGAGCTCGACCCCGCAATCCGAACACGAGAAGATCTCGCCCTCGATCATGTCGTTCCGCTGGAGCTGCGCGCCGCACTCCGGACACTCCGTCACTTCGATTCCCCCTTCACGATCTTGTCGATGAAGTCGACCTGTTCCGCATGCTTCGACAGAGAATATTTCTCAAGTCCGATGAGGTCACGGGTCTTTGCGAGCTGGATTCGTACGGCCTCTGGGGCCGGCCCGCCCGGACGGTTTCGGCGGGCGAGAGACGTCCGTGGGTCGAGGACCACGCCGACGTTCTTGCCGAACCTTGCGTCGAACTCCCGAAGTGCCTTCGCAGTCATTTTCCCCCCTGAAGTGGCGAGGAACTTCGCGATCGCCTCATGGGCCTCCCGGAACGGCACCCCGCGCACGACGAGGTATTCCGCGAGATCCGTTGCGAGCGTCCGCAGATCGCCCGCCGCGTCCGCCATCCGCGCGACGTCGAACCTGAGCGACGGCACGGCTGCCACGAGCGCTTCGAGGGTCTCGAGCACCTGGCTCGCGGCGTCGAAGACGGGCGCCTTGTCCTCCTGGAGGTCTCGGTTGTACGCGAGGGGGAGGGACTTGAGCGTCGCGAGGAGGGAGACGAGGTCGCCCGTGACTCGCGCGGCCTTCGCGCGTGCGAGCTCCGCGACGTCCGGATTCCGCTTCTGGGGCATCAGGCTGCTCCCCCCGCCAAGGCCCTCGGAGGGTTCAAGGAACGCGAATTCGCTCGAAGCCCACTGGACGAACTCCTCGCCGAGGGAGCTGAGGTGGACTGCGATGAGGGCGAGGTCAAACACGAACTCCGCGAAATAGTCCCGGTCGCTCACCGCGTCGATCGAGTTGTCGAAGGCCGCCGCGAAACCGAGGCGCTGCGCGACCTTCGCGGGGTCGATCGGGAGGGTCGTTCCCGCCAACGCGCCCGCGCCGAGCGGGGAGATGTTCGCGCGGTGGTGCGTGTCCGTGAGCCGGTCGAAGTCCCGCGCGAGCCGCCAGAAGTGCGCGAGGAGGTGGTGTGCAAGGGTCACCGGCTGCGCGCGCTGGAGGTGCGTGTAGCCCGGCATGAGTGTGTCGACGTGCTGCGCCGCGAGATCCGCGATCACGCCCTGGAGCTGGAGGACTCCGGATTGCACGCGCGCGATCGCCTCCCGGAGCCAGAGCCGCTCGTCGAGCGCGACCTGGTCGTTCCGGCTGCGGGCTGTGTGGACCTTCGCGCCGGTCGGGCCGAGGAGCTCCGTGAGGCGGGCCTCGATATTCGTGTGGACGTCCTCGAGGTCCTCCCGCCATGGGAAGTCCCCGGACTCGATCTCGTGGCAGATCTCACGGAGTCCCTGGACAAGGGACTTCACGTCCTCCGGTGAGAGGATCCCGCACGCGCCGAGCATCTCGACATGCGCGATGCTCCCCGCGATGTCGTAGCGGTAGAGGCGCCGATCGACGGGGAGCGAGGAGAGGAACCGCCAAGCGGGCGAGCGGACGTGGCGGGGTGGAGCCTCCCGCTTCCCCCGCGGGGCAACCGTCATCGTCATTCCTACTTCGCCCTCTTCGCGGCCTTCACGAGGCGCGGCCGCGACTTCTCTCCGACCGCCGTCCACGTCCGGGCGGGCAGCCCCCAGATGTAGATGAACCCCTCCGCCATCTCCTGGCGGAACCGATCCCCGGCCGAATACGTCGCCATCGCGAGATCGTACAGGGAGTACGGCGAGGTCCGGCCGACGACGCGGGCGGAACCTTTGTAGAGCTTCACGCTGACCTCGCCCGTGACGCGCTCCTGCGTCGTTTCGATGAACGCGTCGAGCGCCTCCCGCAGCGGAGTGAACCAGAGCCCTTCGTAGATGAGGTTCGCGTACCGGGCTTCGACGGATCGCTTGAACTCGAGCAGATCTCGCGGCAGGACCATCGCCTCGAGGGCCTGGTGCGCCGCGATGAGGACCACCGCCGCGGGACACTCGTAGACCTCGCGGGACTTGATCCCGACGACGCGGGACTCGACATGGTCGATCCGTCCGACACCGTGGTCTCCTGCGATCCTGTTGAGCGTGTTGATGGTCGTCAGCAAATTCTCGGAGCGTGTGCCGAGGGCCACAGGCGTCCCCGCCTCGAACCGGATGTTCACGTACGCCGGCTCGTCAGGGGCGTCCGCGGGCGAGGTCGTCCACTCGAACGCTTCCTCCGGCGGCTCGATCGCCGCGTTCTCGAGGATGCCGCACTCGACGGAGCGGCCCCAGAGGTTCTCGTCCGTGCTGTACGGGGACTCCCGCGCGACGGGCACGGGGACTCCGCGGTCCTTCGCGTATTCGATCTCCTCCTCGCGGGACATCCCCCAGACGCGCGCGGGGGCGATTACTTGGAGCTCTGGCGCGAGGGCCGTCGTGCAGAGGTCGAACCGCACCTGATCGTTTCCCTTGCCCGTGCACCCGTGGGCGACGAACGAGGCTCCCTCCCGCCGTGCGACGTCGACGAGGTGTTTGCCGATGAGGGGGCGGGCGAGGGCGGTGCTTAGAGGGTACTGGCCCTCATAGAGGGCGTTCGCCTTCAGGGCGCGGGCGATGTAGTCCTCCGCGAACTCGTCCTTCGCGTCGACGACGTAGCACTTCTTTGCGCCGATTTTCTCGGCCTTCCGGCGGGTCGCTTCGAGGTCTCCCGGTTGCCCGACGTCGACCGTGAGCGCGATCACGTCCAGGCCCTTCTCCTGGAGCCACCGGACCGCCACGGAGGTGTCCAAGCCTCCGGAATACGCCAACACGACCTTCGAATGAGTCATCTCTGCACGCGCCGCGACTATGGAACCCGTCGCATTCATGGACCTCTATTTGAGTGCTTTGACCATGGTCGGTCAAAAATGGGCGGAATAGTCAAATATTGAACACGCTCTCCATAGACGGATGCCGAGCATCGCACGCCAGGTCCGGGACTACATCGCGGGTCGCCCGAGCATTACGGATGCGATCAAGATGGGAATCGTGAACGACTCCGCCCTCGCGCGGCTCGTCAGCAAAGAGCTCGGCGTCCGGAAGTACGATGCGGTCCTCGCGGCGTGCCGCCGGTTTCCCGTGGAAAAGATGAAGGGCTACCGGGAGGACGCCGTGAAGCGAATGCTGAAAAAGAGTCGCATCGAAACCCGAACGAAGATCGCGACGATCACGGTCGTGCAGGGCGTCGACGTCCTCCAGCGACTCGGAGACGTCGTCGAGGAGCTCCTCGACGAAAACAAGATCTGCCGCCTCATCCAGGTTTCCCAGGGCACCGTGATTATCGTCGACGAAGGATCCGTCCCGCGAGTGACCCGGAAACTCCGCGAGGGCCAAGTGATCAACGTGGGCCGCGATCTCGTGGAGATCACGGCGACGAGCCCGGAAAGCGTGGAGGAGACCCCGGGCCTCCTCGCGTTCCTCTCCGGCGCTCTTGCGTCCCGCGGAATCAACATCGTGCAGGCCATGTCCTGTTACACGGACACGATCTTCATCCTCGAGAAGGAGGACATGACCGGGGCGATCGAGGTCCTCACGCAAAGCATGCGATGAGGGAGTGCAGTCCCGGGCGCCATCTTTTAGGCCATCGCGGCGTTCCCGTGGGAGTGGCGCGCGATCCATACGCCCTGTTCGCGAAGTATTACGACCAGCTCTATGAAGGCGGACGGAAAGTAAGCTACGACGGGGAAGTGCGGTCTCTCCGAAAGGCGTTCCGACGCTATGGCGTCCGCGTTGAGTCCATCCTCGACATCGCGTGCGGGACGGGAGCCCACGCGATTCGACTCGCCCCGATGGGATACGATGTCGTGGGCCTCGACGCATCGCGCGCGCAGCTCGCAATCGCCCGTCGAAAGGCTCGGGAGCGTGGCCTTCGGATCCCGTTCGTCGCGGGAGACATGCGGACCTTCTCCCTCGGCCGCACATTCGACGCGACGATCTGCATGTCCGGAGGCTGGGGATACCTCGTCAAGCTCCGGGACGTGCGCGCCGCGCTAATACGGGTGTACACACAACTGAGGCCCGGCGGGCTCTTCGCGTTCGAGTTCTGGGGTGGTGGAGGGGTGCGGTCAGGACGGAAGTCGTGGACCCGTGTCGACGAGCCCGTGAAACTGATCCGCCTCTCCGACACAGTCTACGACCCTCGGTCCCGCGTCTACTCGATCGACATGCACCATGTCGTGTACCGCGGGAATCGGGTCCTCGAGGAGTTCACAGAGCGTCACAATCTCCGGATCTACCACATCACGGAGATGAAGCGGCTCCTGCGCCGCGCCGGCTTCCGGGTCCGGGCGACGCTTGACGCGGACGAGGGGTGGCACGCGTTCCGTCCTGCCAAGGAAGGGAGCTTCCGGATCCTCGCGATCGCACAGCGACCCGTCGCGCCTAGTTCACGGCAAGCGCGTCGAGGAGTCGCGTGAGGTCCGCGAGGGGCCGGCCCTCGGAATCCGCGATCGGCTGCAAGGCGGGCGGCCTCTTCATGTAGTTCGGGATCCGCGTCGTGAGCCGCTCCTCGAACGTCGGGACGAGCTCGTTCTTGTAAAACACTCCGAGCGGAATTCGGTCGCCCCACTCCATCGCCCTCGAGACGGCTTGCGTGATCTTTCCGTCGAGGTCCTCCGGGGCTTGCACGACCGGATTGTATCCCGTGGACGCGAGGTTGTAGACCCGCGGCATCACGCGGCCCTTGTCGTCCTTCCGGTCCTCGCCGCCGTACCAGTCCTTCGTGTTCAGGTTGTTGTACGTCGGGCACGGCTGGAGCACGTCAAGGAACGCGTACCCCTTGTGCTCGATTCCCTGGCGGATGAGGGACACGAGGCCCTTGATGTCGTACGAGTACCCGCGCGCGACCCACGTCGCGCCGGAGGCGAGGGCGAGCCACAGCGGGTTCACGGCCTCGTTCAGGTTCGGCGCCGGGAGAGATTTCGTCTTCACGCCGAGGCGCAGCGTCGGGGACGCCTGCCCCTTCGTGAGGCCGTACACGCCGTTGTCGAAGATCATGTAGAGCATGTTGACGTCTCGGCGGCCCGAGTTCACGAAGTGGCCCGCCCCGATACCGAGCCCATCCCCGTCGCCCCCGAGGCAGATCACCTCAAGGTTCGGGTTTGCAAGCTTGATCCCCGTGGCGAACGGCAACACGCGGCCGTGGAGGGTGTGGATTCCGTACGCCTTCACGTAGTGGATCGTCTTCGCAGAGCAGCCGATCCCGCTCACGATCGCGACGTTCGAGGGGTCGAGCTGCATCTCCGCGAGCGCCATCTGGATTGTCCGCAGAATGCCGAAGTCCCCGCACCCGGGGCACCAGTCGTTGTGGACCTCCGTCGCGTAGTCCGCCGCCTTCAGTACTTGCTCAGACGCCAACCGTCAACACCTGCCGTTTCGAGGCC
>DATESQ010000052.1:0-3084 GCA_035283985.1 Thermoplasmata archaeon
TCGAGCATCTGCGACGGGGCCTCGACGAAGTCCCACTCGATGTTGAAGCCGGTGTTCTTCACCCATTTCCTCTGCCCGGAGAAAATCGCATGGAGGAGATGGCCGAACTCGTGGAAGAACGTGGCGACATCCGTATGTTCCATGAGGGCGGGACCCTTCGTCGTGCGCGGGTCCGGGAAGTTGCACATCAGGAGGGCCTGGGGGACTTGCCGGCTCTTGAGCCCCACGGTCACGCCGGACGCGGCCGCGTGACTGAACTTCCCCTCCCGGGGATGCAGGTCCAGGTAGAACCGGCCGAGCCGTCGGTCCCGCTCGTAGATGTCGTAGACCTCGACGGACTCATGCCACACCGGGACGCCGCGAACGCGTTTGTACCGCACGCCAAACAGCTTCGATGTGATGAGGAAGATCCCGTCCCGGACACGTTCGAACTGAAAGTACGGTCGGAGCGCGCGGGAGTCGACCGTGTACCGTTCCGATTTCACGAGTTCCGTGTAGTACCGGACGTCCCACTGCTCGATCCGCGCCGCGTCCGGAACGTCCTTGCGTTTTCTCTCGAGAAGCGTCCCAAGGTCCGAGTGCACCCGGTTCTCCGCGGCCTGCGTGATCTTCTCGATGAAGTCCGCTGCCGCCTTCGCGGAGCCGATCATCTTGTCTTCCGTGATGTACGAGGCCCAGTGATCGTAGCCGAGGAGCGTCGCGAGTTCGTGCCGCTTCGCGAGAAGTTGTTCGAGCACAACCACGTTCTTCGGATACGCTCGGTTCTGAAACTCCAGAAACAAGCGCCGCCGGACGTCCGCGTTCCTCGCGTACGTGAACACCGGGAACGCGTCGGGGTACCGGGTCGTGATCGCGACGAGCCCGTCCTTAGCGGGCGGGTGAGACGCGAGGAAGTCCTCGGGCAGGCCTTCGAGCTCCCTCGGTCTCACGCGGAGCGACCGGACGTCCTCCCGGACGTTCCGCTCGAACTCTTGCCCGATGGCGGTAATCTCATCGAACAGCTTCTGGATCTTCGCGCGGGTGGCCTCGTCGCGGTCGACCCCAGCGCGGCGAAAGTCCCGGAGGATCTTGAACACCGCGTAGCGCGTCTCCTCGTCCTCCCGATCCACCTTGAGGGCCGCGAGCGTCTCGTAAAGCGGGCGGTTCAGGTTCAGCGCGTTCTCGAAGCTCACAGCGGCCTGAAACGCCTTGTCGCCGGCCTCGCGAATCGTCGCGTTCGGATGCAGGTTCGAGAGCAGGTGGCTTTGGTTCTGGGTTTCCGACACGATCTTGTGGAGATCGTTGAAGGGCACGAGCGTGTTGTCGACCGTCCTCCGTGCGTTCAGAGCGAGGATCTTCGCGAGGATCTTCTCGGACCGGGTCAAGGCCTCCTTCGACAGCTTCACCACATCTCGGCTCGATCGCGCGAATAGAAGCCTCGGGGTCGTCAGTCGGGGAGCCTGGGTTCGCATTACCGCCATCGCATCACCTGGTGCGCATCGTGCGCGCCGCTACGCGAACCGCTCAAACTAAAAGGCTTTTCCTCCAAAACGAGCGCGGGTAGATTACGTGGTAGCACAGAGGCCCCCGATCACGGAGACGGTTTAGAGTCCGAACCAGACCCAGGGGAACGGCCGCTCCAGGTGGACGATCGGTTCTGCCGCAGTCGTGGCGATCACATACATCACGCAGAGGAGGGCGATGAGCGCGAAGAACCAGAGCATTGCGAGCGGGATTCTCGTCGTCTCTCACTCCGTCTTCCGCCACGCCACGACGATGCGAGGGGAACCCGTTCGGGATTTTCGTGAACGCGCGGCCGAACCTGATGCGCTGCGCTCCGATGACGGCGAGAGCGGGGCCGCGGCCGATGAATGAAGGATGGTCCTCGGCCGCGTCGGATCACGCCGGGAGCGACTCGCGTCTCTCCCGGAAGCCAAGCCAGAGGTAGAGGCCGATGGGAAGGAGCGCGATGAGGAAGGCGAGGTAGACCCACGCCGCCGGGTTACTCCAGCTCACTTCTCCAAGATACCGGGCGAGGGCGACGAATTCCAATACGGCAAAGAAGGCGTACCCGGCGCCCACGGGTCGGACCCTTGCAAAGTCGTTTTCCCGGTAGGCGAGGAAGGCGCCGAGGCCGATTCCCAGGAACCATGCGCCGATCGCCCTGGCGGTCAGTGGGGTGAGAGGCCACGGCCAGACCGGGATGATCGCGGCGGGAGTCGCGAAGAGGACGAGACCGACGGCCATCATCCCGCCACCGACCACGATCAACGCGATGCGAAGCCAGGAAGGAAGGGTTTTCACGCGGTCGGGATCTCCTCCGGGGCCGCGCGTCTGCAGGATGGCGATGAGCAGCATCGCGACTGGGACCACCGTGTAGATGCCGAGCCAAAGCCAGGCAGCGGCCTGCGGGGTCGGGTCTGGACTGGAGAAGTGGAACCGGTCGAAGTGGAGGAGCGTCGCCACGAGTGTGAGGGCCGTGAAGAGCCAGATGCCTGGAATCGCAGCCCGGGCCTGCGCCCAAGACATCTGGCGTGCCGCAATGACCTCGACGGGAACAGCGGCCCAATAGGCCGCCCCCAGGAAGGCCGCCGTAAAGGGTGGCGCGACGGTCCACGCGAAGTACATCGCGGTCTGCTCGCTGAAGATGAAGAGTTGAACGCCCGCCAGGAAGACCAACGCGGCGGCAGCGTAGAGGAGCCACCGCATCGGCATCGTCAAACGGAGAATGCTCGGGCTGCCCGCCGGTATCGTCATTGTGATTCCACGGGGCCGCTGGGAACGTCTCCGTGTATAAGAATCATCTGGGGAGTCCAATTCATGCACAGGAGTCGTAGGGCCCGACGCATGCGACTCCCTCGGAGGCTAAGCGGTCCCGCCTCGTTGACGAAGGAGGTCGGCGACCTCGCGGTGACCTCTCTCGAGCGCAAAGGCCAGGGCGGTCTTCCCGTCCTTGTGCTTTGCCTGGACGTTCGCGCCGTTCGCGAGGAGCAGCTTCACGATCTCCACATTTCCGTTCGCGGCGGCCTCGCTCAGGGGCGTCAGACCATCCTCGTATACGTGGTTCACATTCGCACCATGGGCGAGGAGGAGTTCCACGACGAT
>DATESQ010000053.1:0-40244 GCA_035283985.1 Thermoplasmata archaeon
TTGGCTCAGATGGACTTGTCCGCGGATCCGTACAACGGCCCAGGTCATTTCTTCCCCTCCTTCTCGTTCGGTTCGGGTTTCTCGGTCGACTCCTTCACGAGATCCTCGCCCTCGACCTGGACTTCCTCCGGCAGCTCGACCCCCGCTTCCGCCGCGGGAGTGGTCCCGGCGGGGGTGTAGACGTAAACCTTCTCCGCGCCCGCCTTGATCTTGAGCCGCTCCGCCTGCTCCGGACGGACCTTCACGAGGGACGTCCGCCGCAACGCGTCAAACGTTGCGAGCGCGTAGTTCACGGTCGTCTTCGTGTGGCCGCGCGTGAACCCCCAAGCGTCCGTCACGCCGCCGAGCCGGAGGACGGATTTTGCAACGTCCCCGACGGCAAGGCTGACGCCCTGGGGGGCGGGCTTGAGGGTGATCTCGACGGACCCGCTCTTCCCGACCACTTTGAAGGGGAGGGAATGAGCCCGATAGCAGCCGCATTCCCACGACCCGCAGCCCCGCTTCGCGCGGATTATGTTGATCTTCGCGTTGTCGATCGCCCTCCGGATTGCGGGCCCCACCTCCTTACCGCGGGCTCGGCCGAGGCCGACGAACCCGTCGCGGTTCCCGACGACGCACGTGATCGCGAAGTTCACACGCCGGCCGGAGTCCGTCATCCGTTGAACCATGTTCACATCGAGGACCTCGTCCTCGAGTTCGGGGAGGAGGATGTCGACAATCTCGGGCTCCCGCACAGGGTAACCCGTCGCAAGCGCCTCGTCGAACGTCGTGATCTCGCCCTTCAGGACGAGCTTCCCGAGCTTCGTGTTGGGGACCCAGTCCGTCGCCGATCTCGTTGCTTGCATCAGGGACCCTCCACCTTCGCCTTTGTCGCCTCAAACATCGCCTTCACGTCCGCGGAGATGTGCGCCCCCGTGATCCGGTTCTCCGGGGGCAGGATCGATGCATCGTGCGGGATCGAGACGCCCGCATCTACGAGGCCCTTGAGGACCGCGAAGACGCGCCCGCCCTTCGTGGGAATGTGGCGGCCCATGTCGAGGATCCCCGCGGTGACGCCCTTCGCGACGGCACGCCGGCCCGCAAGCAGTCCTGTGAGGTACGCGGCGGGCACGTTTCCCGTCGACGCGGTCCATCCGAGCTTTTTGAGGTCCCGACCGACGGCGGACGCAACGACGCGGTCGCCGCCCTCCGTGTACTCTACGACCTGCACGACCATTGACATGTTCGTCTTCCGGACGACCGCCCGCGCGATGCCGGACCGGAGGAGGTTCAGTCGCCTCCGGTAATCCGTCCGACCTTCACGGCGCCGGCGGAACGGGACGCGCTGGTGGGGACCTGAGGTCACGCCGATGCCTCCCGCAGCAAACCCGCGACGCGAAGCTGCTGATCAAGGTGCGCGCGGCTGTGGAACATGCCCCCCTTTGCCTGGAGGAGGTACTTGCGATACGTGCGGACGTCGATTCGGCCTTCCGCCTTCAGCTCTCGAAGCCGCCGGCGGAGCGCGCGAATCCGGAGGATCCATCGGCGCTTCCGAGGGAATCGGGCGTTCGTCCCGCCTTTCCGGCTTCCGATTCCCCGGCGCCGTCCCTTCTCCCGCTGAGAGGCCCGCGAGCGCGCTCGGCCCCGGGATACGCCCCGCGTCGGCCGCTTCTGCACGATGTTGTGCTTGATGAGTTCCCGCACGGCCTCCCGCGTGATCGCGTCCGCGAGCGCCTCCTCGTGGGCGGGGTCGCTGCTGATGTAGATCCGGTTCTCCCCGCATTTCAGGAGGTCCGCGGAGACCCGACGAATGAACCTGAGGGCCATCACTCTTCCCTCCGGTTCAGCACCCGGATGCCGAGCTCGTCGGCTTCCTTCTGAATCATTTCCCGTTTCCGGGCTCCTACGGCGCCGCCGATTCGGGCCGCCTGGCGCTTCGGGTTGATCCCGCGGAGGTCGCGGGTCGAGTGGACGAGAACCTCCTCGAACCCGCTCGGGTGGAGGCCTCTCGAAATCTTCGGGCCTCGGTACCCGATCGAGACGACGTTGATTCGCTGGATGAAGTGGCGGCGCAGCTTCGACTGCCCGCCCTGCGGCTTGCGCCACTCGAGACCGAGGCGCTTGTGACGGAACCACTCCTGCGCGAGGAATCGGGGTCGCTTCGCCGAGATCGCCCGGCGGATCTGGAGGGCGCGGACGAGCGACGCGCTCAGCTCAGGCTTCAGGCGGGCGACGTGCTCTTCCTCTTCATCCTCCTCGGCCTCCTCCGCCCCCTCCCTTCCCTTGAGCTTCTTCGCGGGCTTTCCTTTGGGGGCGCCCTCCTGGGCTTCCGGTTCTTCCCTGGGCGCCTCGCGCTTCCCGAGTTCCGCGAGGATTCGGGACCGGAGCGCGTCGACCTTGCCTTCGCCATCGAGATCGAGCTGTTTCGCCCATGCGACGAGGTCGGCCTTCTTCGCCTTCCTAACCTGGGAGCTCGTCGGAAGCGCGGGGGTCGGCGCAGGGGATGGCGCGGGCTCCTCCACCGGCTCGACGGCCCGTTTCTGTTTCCGCGCGGGCCTCTCAGGTTCCGTGGATTCTTCCTTCGCCATGTTACGCCTCCTCCGCCTTGCTCACGATGTAAATGCCGTCCTGGAAGACCCGAGGGTCGAACCTCTTGATCCGCGTGAGCTGCTCGATGTTCGCGGCGGTCTGTCCGACATCCTCGACATTCGCGCCCGTGAGCAAGACCTGATCCCCCTGGACCGACACCTCCGTCTCGCCGAGGATCGTTGTGCGCCGCGGGGACTTCTCACCGAGGAAGTTCTCGACAATGAACTCCTTCCCCTTCACCGTCGCCTTCATCGGGAAGTGGGAGAACACGATCTTCATCTTGTACGTGAAACCGGTCCTCACGCCGTCGATCATGTTTCGGACATGCGCGGCGAACGTACCGACGATCGCCTTCTCCCGACGGCTTGCGAGTTCGGACCAGATTCGGAGCTCATCGCCTTCGCGGGCCATCGAGACCCGCGGGTGGGCCAGCTTCCTCCGGATCGTCTGACCTTTCATGGAGACAGCGACCTCGGACCCGCGAAGCTCGAGCTGAACCCCATCCGGGACCTGGACCCGTTCCTCCGCGATTCCCACGCGCGCCATTGTCCACCTCAATACACGAACGCGAGCAGCTTCCCGCCCACGCCCGCCTCCTTTGCGCGGGCGTTCGACATCACGCCGCGCGTCGTCGTCAAGATCAGGACCCCGAAGTCCTGCGCTGGAAGGTACCGCGCTTCGTACTTCTCGAGGTCCGTCCTCCGGACCGCGAACCGAGGCTTGATCACGCCGCAGTTGTTAATGTTCCCCTTCAGGAGGACGCGGTACAGGCCACCGCGGCCGTCTTCGACGCGCTCGTAGGTGGAGATGTAGTCCGCCTCCTTCATCACCTCAAGGACGCGACCAATCAGCTTCGAAGCGGGGCGGAGGTGGCACTCGGCTTTCCCGCCGAGCTCCGCGTTCTTAACCGTCGAAAGTGCGTCGTTCAGGGGATCCTGGAGCATCCATCCACCTCAGCTATACTTCCGGAAGCCCAGCTCATACGCGACCTCGCGGAAGCACTGGCGGCACAGGTGCATCCCGTACCGACGGACAATACCGCGCTTCCGTCCGCATCGGAGGCAGCCCTTCTTGCGGCCGAACTCCTTCCGGGGTTTCATCCGACAACCTCCACGTTGAACCTGGAACGGATGAAGTCGATGCTCTCCTCCTTCGTGATCGCATGGGAATTCGGGATCCGGCGGCGCGCGAGGCGTCGCTCCGCGACCCGGGATCCGGGTCGCTTGAGGGCGACCGCGATGTCCATCCCGAACACGCCGATCTCCGGGTCGTACTTCATGCCCTCGAAGTCCGTGTAGTCCGCGACACCGAAGCTGAAGTTCCCCCGGAGATCGAAGCTGTATGCGGCGAGGCGGTTGTTCCGGATCGAAAGCGCCTTCCGGAGGAACTCCTCCGCACGTTCACCGCGCAGCGTGACGCGAGTGCCGAGCGGCATTCCCTGCCGGATGCCCCAGTCCCGGATCGTTCGCTTGCTCAGCGTCTGCTCGGGCTTCTGACGTGTCACGAGCTCGAGGACCTTTGTCGCTTTCAGGAGTTTCTCGCCAGCCTCCCCGACACCGATGTTCACGACGACCTTCTTGACGGAGATCTCGCGCATTGGATTCGTTACGTCCTCACCTCCACCGCAGAGACCTCGGGAATCGGAATCTCGGCCGTCGCGCGCCCGACGACGAAGACCTTGTCGATGTTTGTGGAGAACCCTTCGCGGAAGTACACGACGTTCGCGCGGGGGTTCCTCGTCCTCTCGACGCGCTCGACGTTCGCAATCTCGCCAACGTGCTGTCCGCCGATCATCAGGGAGACGACACCGGGCGCGAGAGGGAACTCCGCGAGGACCTTCTGCTGCGGAATTTCGAGCTTCAGGGTCGTGCCCGTCGCGTACGCGCTCTTCGGGAACACGAGGTTCCGACCGTCGTGCATGTTCAGCTGGATCTTTCCGCCCTTCACGGTCGTCTTGTTCTCGATCCGGCACAGCTTCCAGCCCGCATCCTCCGGTTGGATCGGGACGAGGTGGAGCCGGCCCAACGTGTCGATCAGCATCCGATAGTGCTCCTTCGTCTGGCGGATTGCGAGGACGTCCATCACCCCGACTCCGAACTTCGGGTCCGTGACGACGCGGCCATCGACCTGGACCGTGCGGGTCCCGAGAATCGTCCGGGCCTCACGTCCGGTGTCGCAGTAGCGCAACATGTCCCGCAGGACGTTCAGGACGGGGACGCACATCTCTGTCCTGTGGGGACCCGGTGCGGGCTTCGTCGCCCAGACCGCCGTCTTCCGCGCGATCCGCCACGACCGGGGTGCCGAGAGTCGCTTCAGATGTTTCTTCATCGCTTGCTCACCCCTTCAACCGCTCCCGCCTCCGGGGATCGCTCTCGTCGAAGCTGATGATGATGAGGTTCGACGGATGGATCGGGCGGCCGACCTCCTTCTCGTCGCGCTTCTTGATTTTGACACCCTCCACGATGACCGTACCCTTCGTCACGTCGACGGACACGATTTTCCCCTTCCGTCCGCGGAAGCCCCCACGAGCGATGACGACCTCGTCGCCCTTTCGCAGGGGGACTGCGCGGGGAATTTTCCAGTCTCTCTTTTTCCGGAGATCCGGGTCCACGTGGGCGGCGACCATCTTGTGCCGGACGTGCCAGGGCGCGTTCGCCGCGGCCCTTCTCTGCTTTCGGGGTTGTGAACTTGACATGGCCTAGCCTCACACGATGATGCTCGCGGTCGCGGCAATCCTCGGCCATCGCTCCGCCGCCTCCCGCGCGACGGGCCCCTTGATGTCCGAGCCCTTCGTCTCTCCCTCTGGCGTCACGAGCACGCACGCGTTGTCCTCGAATCGGACCATCGTCCCGTCCGGCCGACGGAACGGGCGGCGCTGCCGAACGATCACGGCGTTCACGACCTGCTTCCGCATCTCCGGGGTGCCCTTCTTTACGGTCACGACCAAGAGGTCGGCAATCCCGGCGCTCGCGAGCCGCCGCCGGACGCCCTTGTACGTCTTCACGGAGATGATCTCGACGATCTTCGCGCCGGAGTTGTCGATGCACTCGAGGCGCGCGCCCGTCGGAAGGCCGCGGGTCATCCGTCCCGGCAACCCCTTCACGCCGCCACCCCCTTGTCGTGGATCACGACAAACGAGACGGTCTTGCTCAGAGGGCGACATTCCATCAACGTGACGCGGTGCCCTGGCGCGAGGCTGAGGCATGGCGGCGCGTGGGCGAGCATCCGCCGCGTGCGGCGCTCGTACCGTTCGTACTTCTGGATGTACTGGAGGTACTCCCGCTCCACGACGACGGTCCGCTGCATTCGCGTCGAGACGATCCTGCCCTCGAGCACCTGGCCGCGAATGCGGAGTGATCCGTGGAATGGGCAGTTAGGGTCCTCGCACGCCTTCGCGGGGGCGGGCACATCGATCCCGATATCTCGAAGCCGGGGGGCCTTCGGTGCGGACGGTTCCTTCGCATTCACCAAGTCCTCACCTCGCCTTCTTGATCCGGTCTTCCGGCCGGTACAGGATTTCGGAGCCGTCGATCTCGACACCGCCCTCGACCTCGAACCAGAACCGGCTGCCGGTCTTCGGCACGCTCTTCTCCCGCCCTCCGGATTCGATGATGAGCATGTTCCGCGACTCGTCGACAACGCGGCCCTTCACGCCGACGAGGCTCGGGTCCGTCGCGCGGACGACGGAAACGCCGAGGCCGATGAACTCGTGCTTTCGCAGGTTCACGGTCGCACCTCCAAGGGAGGGCGTCGCAGGTTTGGCATTCAATCCTCTTCCTCCTTCGCCGCGACCGTGGGGGCTCGCGATTTCGCGATGGCGTCCTCTCGGTTGATGGTGAGGATCCGGGCGATGTTCTTCCGGAGCGCGCGGATCTTCCCGGGCGAATGCGGGGCGCCACCCATCGCGGCGACGCCGCGCTCGTGCATCAGCTCCGAGCGGAGCTCCTTCAGCTTCCCCACCCGGGCCTCCGCGTCCATCGTGCGGATTTCCTTCGTCCTCAGGAGGGCCATCCTACGGCTTGCCCCCCTGCTTCACGTCGACATCGACGTCGTCGCCGAGCGCCTGGACTTCCTTCAGGACCTTCTTCAGCTTCTTTTCGGCGACCTTCGAGGTCTTCAGTTGCTCGGGGAGCGGGGTCTCCTCGACGGGGAGCTCGGGCTCGGTCTCGGCGGGTGCCGCGGGCGGTGCCGTTTCTGCTTCGGCCTCCGGACCCTCCGCGCCTGACGGCGCTTCGACCTCCGCCTTATGTGCGGGGGCCGGGGCCTCGACGCCGGGCACGCGCGGCTTGACGGCGATCTCGTCCGGGAGCTTCGCGTCCGGGTCCATGATCTGAACGGAACAGCCAATCACACCAGGTTTCATCCGGGCGATTGCGAACCCCTTCCACATCCACGTATTCCGCGGCTCGCCACAATACTTGATGTGCCCGCCCTTGAACTTCACCCGGCGATGGCGGTGGCCCGTGAGTTTCCCGGCGATCACGACGAGACAACCCTTCGCGCCCGCCTCCATGATCCGGCGGACCGTGGAGTGGCCGGCGCGACGGAAGTGCCAACCGCGTTCGAGCGCGTTCGAGAGCTTTTCCGCCATAATCTGAGCGTTGAGGGACGGGTTCGCAACCTCCTGGACCTCGATCTGCGGGTTGTCGAAGTTGAACTGCCGCTCGACTGCCTCCGTGAGGGACTTAATCGCGCCGCCCTTGCGGCCGATGACCAGGCCCGGCCGCTCCGCGATGAGCGTGATTCGGGTGCCCATCGGCGTGCGCTGGATGTCGAGCCCGCCGAAGCCCGCCCGCTGCGTCTCCCGCAACAGGTACTCCTTGAGGAGCACGCGGCGCACGTTCTCGACCACGATTCGCTTGTCCTTCCGCCGCTCCGCCGTGCCTCTCGCCGCCATCCTACTTCACCTCCTCGAGCACGATCTCGAGGTTCACGGTGTCGTGGACCGACGGCGTGCTCCGTCCGTACGCGCGGCGCCGGAACCCCTGGACCGGAGAGCCCTTGTGCGCGTTGATCACGCGGATCACCATTGCCTCCGGCTCCCCGCGACCGAGGTATTCCGCATTCGCGACGGCGTCTTGGAGGGTTTTTTTGAAGTAGCGCGCGGTCTTCGTCGGGTACCGCGCGGGACCGTACCCACTTTTGTGCGCGACCCAGCGGTTGTATCGCCGGTACGGTACGGGCTGCTTCAGCGCAATGACGTTGTCGACGTACTCGAGCGCCGTCTCGACCTTCTTGCCCCGAAGCTGCGTGGCGAGCTCAACCGCTTTCTTCCATGGGATCGGGAGCTCCCGGCCGTAGGCGCGCGCTTGCGTCTCGATCTTGAATTCCGTTGTGTAGCCAAGCTTCCCCATGGTTCACCTATTTTAGCGGCATGAATTTCGAGGAGCGCGTCGCACCGACGCCGGGCCCGCTGTGGACGACGGACTTTCGCGTCATCGCGAATTCGCCGACGTAGTGCCCGATCATCTCGGGCTTGATCTCGACGCTCTGGAACTCCTTCCCATTGTGGACGGAGACCTTCTTGCCAACGAAGTCGGGAAGGATTGGGACATCGCGGCAGTGAGTGCGGAGGGCCGTGTCCGCCCACTCGCCGGAACGGAGACGCTCCACGAAGATCGATTGCTGCTCATCGAGGCCACGGATGTACGTGCGCCGTGCCCGCGCGGGCAGGAGCTCGATAACCTCCTGCAGAGTCATCGCGCGCAGCTCGTCGAGCGTGTAGCCGCGGTATGTGAACTCGCGCTTTCGCCGGACCTCCATGCCCGCCGCGCGCTTCCGCATCTTCCGCCGTGCCGCCTTCGCAAGCCCACCCATCTTCTTCGCCATGTTCGACTACCTCCGCCTCGACCGGAGCCGCTTCGGCTTCGGCGACATCCGCCCGACCTTTCGTCCTGGCGGCGCCCGCCATGACACCGTCGACGGACCCCCAACGTGTTGGTGCGAGCCCCCGCCATGCGGGTGATTGACGGCGTTCATCGCGACGCCACGAACCTTGAGCGCGGGCTTGCTCAGGGACCGGTACCCGAGGACCTTCTTGCCCGCCTTGGCGAACGGCTTGTCGAGGCGCCCCGCACCGGCGACGACACCGATTGTCGCACGACACATCACGCTGAACGTCTTGAACTGGCCGCTTGGGAGCTGTGCGACGGTCCGCTCGCCCTGGCTTACGATGACGGCCGTGGTGCCGGCCGCCCGCACGAACTTCCCGCCATCGCCCGGAAGCCCCTCGATGTTGTACACGAGCGTTCCTTCCGGAATCTGGCCGATTGGGACCGTGTTACCGCGCTCGATGTTCGGGGGACCGACCGTGACAACCTGGCCCACCGCGAGTCCGTCGGGAGCGATCATGAAAACCTTACGCGTGCCGTACCGGACGCGCGCGAGGGGTGCCGTGCGGCCCGCCGCGTGCTCGATCGAGACGACGACGCCCTCGCCAGTGAATTGCGGGTGGTCCGGCACGCCGGGATGGCGGTGGCTCGGGGAGCGATACGTGGGCGATGTGCCTCGACCCCGGCGCTGCGCTTGCAGATTCTTTCCCATCAGTACACCCCAATCCGCAGCGCGACGTCCTCTGCGCGGAACTCCTTGCGAAGTTTGATGATCGCGTGCTTCCCGTCCTTCCGAATCAACGTATTGACCTTCTCGACTTTCACATCGAAGAGCTTCTCGAACGCCTCGCGGATCTGCGGCTTCGTCGCGTCCCGCCGCACGATGAACTCGAGGCGATTCCCGTCCTTTTGGTTCTGCGCGGGCGTTCCCTCGAGGAAGTTCATCGTCTTTTCCGTGACGTACGGATGCAGGAGGATGTCGTACGGATCGACCGTCATGCGGACCACCCTCGCAGCGCCTCGAGGGCGCTCTCCGTGAAGATCGCAAGCCTGCCGGGCTCTCCGCCGGGGGCAAGCATCTCTGCGTTCAGCTGGTTCGGGTGCACGACGTCCACGCCGGGGAGATTCCGGAACGCACGTGCGACGGCCTCGGGCTTCGTTGCGACGACGAGGACGGACTTCGGGGTCCGGTATTTGCGGCCCCGCATCTTCCCGCGACCCGCTCGGATGTGTGTGCCCTGCGCAGCGCGTTCGACATCGGACCAGAGTCCGAGCGCCCGAAGCGCTTCGGCTCCGCGTTCGGACCTGGGGTTGTCGTCGCCCTCCTCGAGCTCGTTCGTAACCACGATCGGAAGCGTCCGGTCGTTCTCGAACCGGTGACCTCGTCGCGCGACAAGATCCCGCTGCCGGAGCGAGGCAAGGGCGGCGTTTCGCGCCTTGAGCCGTTCCTTCACGTTGATCTTCTTCGAATAGTCCGTCCGCGGCCTCGGCGGATGCGCGCGGCGGCCGCCGCGGGTGCCCGGCGCCTGAGCCCCGATCATCGTCCCGCGAATCCGGGGCACGCGCGAAACGCCCTGGCCTTTGCCGGACCATCGGACGGAGTGGCGCATCCCCGCCTTCGGGCTTGGGCCATACACTTGGCGGCGGTTGGCCCGGAATGCTGTGACAGCGCGCCGAATCAGATCGGGTCGGAGCGGGGTGCTGAACACCGCAGGGAGCTCCACGCTCTTCACGACCTCGCCGTTGGGCGAGTACACGTGGACCTCGTTCGGCATCAGCGCCGCGCGCGGCTTCGCTTCCTTGGCGGGTTCTTCCGCGACCTTCTTACCGCGCCCCCGCCTCCGTTTCGGCTCCGCCTTCTTCACTTTCTTGGCGGCCGGCTTCGTGGCTTTCGGTTCCGCTTCAGGGACATCGTCGTGGCGCTCGTCCCCGGTGGACGCCTCCGCCGGCTCCGGTTCCTCGAGCTTCTTCTTCGCCAGGCTCAGGCCCCCTGCTTCGATTCGACGGAGACGTACGTGAGCTCCGGCGGCTTCTCGAGACGGACATACCCTCCGCGGGCCGCGTCGCGGAACCGGATCAGCCGCTTCGTCGGCCCGGGAATCGAGCCGTGCAAGACGACGTAGGACGTGTGAACGACGCCATAATGGAGGAACCCGCCGTTCGGCGTAATCTCGTTCCCATCCTCACCGACCTTCAAGATCCGCTTGTTATACTCCGTTCGCTGATGGTAGCCAACCTGCCCCGATTGCGGGACCGTCGGCCGCACGTACCCCGGCTGGAAATTTCCGAGCGTCCCGATGTTCCGCCGGTGCTTTGAGTTCTTGTGCGAGAGTAGCTTTGTGCCCCACCGGGTATGGTGACCCTGCCAGCCCTTACCCTTCGTGATCGCGGCGACATCGACCATCGTCCCTTCCTTGCAGAAGTCCGAGACGTGGACTTCCTTTCCGAGAAGGGACTTCCCATACTCGACACGCTCCGGGATCGTGCCGCCAGCGATCCGCTGCTCCATCACGTCCGGCTTCTTTTTTGGCACGCCGGTGACGAGGGAAGGCTGGGTGAACGTGATCGCGCGGACGTCCTCGACGACTACGAGATCGATCGCCGCCCACGGGTCGCCCTCGTGCTTCTTCTTGGGAATCGGGAACACACGACGGAGTTCCGTGTCAATCTTGTCCGCCCACACCTCCGCGAACGCCTGCAGACCCTCCGGGGCGCGACGGTACAGTCGGACCGCGGCGACCATCATTGGCGGGGTTTCCACGATGGTGACGGGAATCACGACTTCCTGGCCTGACGTCGTCGACGTAGGTCTGTAGTCAACCACGAAGGCGTGGGTCATACCGGCCTTGTAGCCTGCAAACCCTTGGAGCTTCGGACCGCCGTCGATCTCGGGCCAGCTCGAAAAGTGCGGAATCGGGCTTTCGCTCCTCTTCCGGGGCGAGAAGCCCATCGAACCGTGACGGGGTCTGTGCTCCTTCGGCATCGAAGCGGTCCTCCAAAGAGGCCCTCCTGTCGATCGCAGCGGTGGCCGCTGGCGTCGCACGTCCCGCCCGTGACGCTGCCTGCGGGGCCAGAAGGATCAGGCCCGCATTCATGGGATCCGAATGGAGAGCCCAGACGCGTCTGGTTCGGGTCGCGAGCCAACTCAACGAGGGTACCCTATTTGAACTCTTCGAACTCCGCGCCCTCTGCCAGGAGACACGCAGTCGAGGGAACGAATTACCGCGCGAGGACGCGGGGCGCGCGCTTCTTCTCCTCGATCGACAGCAGCGTGGGCAGCCTGAGCGCCTCTTCGTCCGTGTCGGTCCCCTCTGGCTCGACCGTGTCGAGCGAAATCAGCTCAGCCTCCTCCGCCAACATCCGCATCCGCCGCGCGAGTTCCCTCTCCCAATACTCGTCACACATCGAGAGTCGCCCCGGGTGCATCGCTCTCCGATGATAAAACATGTGCAACGGCCCGAGAATCGAGTGCTCCGTCGGACTTCAGACGAATAAAATACCGGCGCTGATAACGAACCGCCAACGTTTATAAGATTCCCGCAGAGTGGCAGCCCAAGTTCGGCGGGAGCGCCCCATGGACGTCAAACGGATGAAGATGAAAATCTGCCTCGTCGGGGAGGCCGCGGTTGGGAAGACCTCCCTGATCCGACGGTTCGTCTTGGACGACTTCGACGACAAGTACATTCAGACCCTCGGCACGAAAGTCTCGAAGAAAGAAATGTCCGTCCTCTACCCAGATGGTGGCACCGAGCTCAAGGTCGACATGACGATCTGGGACATCATGGGCCAGAAGGGCTTTCGTGAGCTCCTCAAGGAAGCATACTTCTACGGCGCGAAAGGCATCCTTGCAGTCTGTGATATTACGCGCCGATCGACGCTCGATGACCTCGATGACTGGATCGAGGCCGTGTACAGCATCACGGGCCGGATTCCGATCCAATTCCTCGCGAACAAGGTCGATCTCAAGGACCGCGCGGAGTTCGGCGAGTCGGAGATCCGCCAGGGGACGCGCGCATACGATTCGCCGTCCAGCTTCACGAGCGCGAAGACCGGCGAGAACGTCGAGGCGGGCTTCCAGAGCCTCGCCGAGCGCGTCGTGAAGGATCGCCTGACGAAGATCGTTGTCGAGGAATAACCGCGCTCGCTCGGATCCGATTCTCCGGGACGCCATCTTCCCTCGAAATCAGAAGAAACGCGTCGCGTTCTCGGAAAAGATAATCATGTGGATATTCATTTATAGGCTTCAACGAGTGGCTTCCCCCAGCCCTGTTCAGGAAGGAATTCCGCATGGTTGACCGCCAACGAATGAAGGTCAAAGTGTGCCTTGTCGGAGAAGGCGCCGTGGGAAAGACGTGTCTTATCCGCCGGTTCATCCACGATCAATTCGATGACCGCTATATTTCGACGCTCGGAGCAAAGGTGTCGAAAAAGGAGGTCGTCGTCCAGGACCCCAAGGGCAATGGCGAGATCGCGATCGACATGACGATCTGGGACATCATGGGCGAGAAGGGGTTCCGGGAGCTCCTCAAGGAGGCGTACTTCCACGGGGCGCAGGGCGTCCTCGCGGTCTGCGACATCACGCGCAAGGACACGCTCCACGAGCTCCACGACTGGATCGCGGCGGTCCACCGCGTCACCGGGGCGATCCCGGTCCAGTTCCTCGCAAACAAGTCGGACATGAAGGACAAAGCGACCGTGACGGAAGACGACATGCAGAAGGTCGCGGAATCGCACAAGTCCCTTCATCTCTTCACGAGCGCGAAGACCGGCGAGAACGTTGAAGTTGGTTTCCTGAAGCTCGCGGAAATGATCGCTTCGCGGACCGCCTGAGCGTCGGGCGCGGTGACGCACGCGTTCCGTCGCGCGGTCGTGGTTCCTCCGAGATTGTGGCACAAAGGCTTAATTAGCGAAAGCCTGTATTCAACTCAGATAACTCAGAAGGGATTGTGGGACGGGAGAGATGGCGGAGCGACTGTCGGAACCCGATGAGCTGGATTCGATTGACGCGTGGATTCAGCGCGTGGAGATACGGAGCACCGCCGAGCTCAAGATCCCGGATAAGCTCGTCGACCAGGTGATCGGCCAGGAGTCGGCCGTCGAGGTCATCAAGAAGGCCTCCGAGCAGAGGCGGCACGTCCTCCTGATCGGCGACCCCGGCACGGGGAAGTCGATGCTCGCCCGGTCGATGACGGAACTCCTCCCCCGGGACGAGCTCCAGGACATCATCGTCTACCACAACCCCGATGACCCGAACGAGCCGCGGATCCGCGTCGTCCCCGCGAGCAAGGGCCGCGAGATTGTGAACGCCCAAAAGGCGGAGGCGATGCAGCGGCGGGAGCAGAAGGCCTCCATGATGATGACGATTCTCTTCTTCATCGTGGGTCTCAGCGTCCTCCTTTCCCTCGACTGGACGAAGAGCCCCCCGGTGTTCCAACCGATGGTCCTCCTCTTCGGCATCCTCGTGGCGGGGATCATCTGGATGGCGACCCGCTACACCGGTCATCGCCAGGAGAACATCCTCGTTCCGAAGCTCCTCGTGAGCCACTCCCCCGAGGACCTCCCGCCGTTCATCGACGCGACGGGCAGCCATGCCGGAGCCCTCCTCGGAGACGTGAAGCACGATCCGTTCCAGAGCGGAGGCCTCGAGACGCCCGCGCACGAGCGGGTCGAATCGGGGGCGATTCACAAGGCCCACAAGGGCGTCCTGTTCGTCGATGAGATCAATGTTCTCCGGATTGAAAGCCAGCAGAGCCTCCTCACCGCTCTCCAGGAAAAGAAGTTCTCGATCGTCGGCCAGAGCGAACGGTCGAGTGGCGCGATGGTGAAAACGGAGGCCGTGCCGTGCGACTTCATCCTCGTCGCGGCGGGGAACCTCGACGCGGTCCAGGGCATGCATCCCGCCCTGCGGTCCCGCATCCGCGGGTACGGGTATGAAATCTACATGAAGAGCACGATGCCCGACACCCACGAAAACCGCATGAGGCTCGTCCGGTTCGTCGCGCAGGAAGTCGCGAAGGACAAGAAGATTCCGCACTTCGATCGGAGCGCGGTCCTCGAGATCCTCCGGGAGGCGCAGCGCCGAGCGGGACGTCGGGGACAGCTCACGTTGCGGCTCCGCGAGCTCGGCGGACTCATCCGCGTAGCGGGCGACGTTGCTCAGGAGCTCGGCACGCCGCTCGTGACCGCGGACCACGTCCTCCAGGGGAAGAAGATCGCGCGGTCCCTCGAGCAGCAGGTGGCGGACCGGATCATCGAGCGCGGGAAGGAGTACCAGATGTTCGTCACGGAAGGCGCGATGCTCGGCCTCGTCAACGGGCTCGCTGTGTACAGCGGCGACTCCACGATGGCGGAGTACAGCGGGATCGTGCTCCCGATCGCCGCGGAGGTGACGCCCGCCCAGGTAAAGAGCGGAGGGAAGATCATCGCAACCGGCCGCCTCGGGGAGATTGCGAAGGAGGCGGTCGAGAACGTCGCCGCGCTGATCAAGAAGTACACGGGCGAGGACATCTCGAACCACGACATCCACGTCCAGTTCGTCGGAAGCCGCGAAGGCACGGAGGGGGATAGCGCGAGCATTTCCGTTGCGACCGCCGTGATTTCGGCGCTCGAGGGTGTCGAGGTCGACCAGGCCGTCGCGATGACGGGGTCCCTCAGCGTCCGCGGGCAGGTCCTACCGGTCGGGGGTATCACCGCGAAGATCGAGGCGGCCGCGGAGATGGGAATCAAGAAGGTCCTCATCCCGAGGTCGAACCTGAAGGACGTCCTCCTCGAAGACAAGTACGTCGGCAAGATCGAGATCGTTCCGGTCGAGAACCTGAAGGAGGTCCTCGAGCACGCCCTCGTCGGCGGGCCGAAGAAGCAAGGCCTCATCGCGAAGCTTGCGGCGATCGTGCCGAAGCCGCCGTCGTTCCCAACGCCGAGCGGCGTTCCCGGCGCGTCGCCGGGCGCGTCGCCCGGGTAGATTCCGAGAGAGCATACCTTATTAGGGGCAAGTCGCTCGGCGGCGCGCGATGCCGCCAAGTCGTGCCCTGTTCATCGGTCGGTTCCAACCCTTTCACAACGGCCACCTCATCATGGCGAAGCGGATCCGGGAGCGCCACGACGAGCTCATCATCGGCATCGGGTCCGCGCAGTACAGCCACACGGGTGAGAACCCCTTCACTGCGGGAGAACGATACGAGATGATCCACCGCGCGCTCGATGCCGCGGGCGTGGAGGACTACAACATTGTCCCGATCCCGGACACACACGTCCACAGCGTGTGGGTCTCGCACATCCTCTCCCTCCTCCCGACGTTCGAAAGCGTGTACACGAACTCGGCGCTTGTGATCCGGCTCTTCAAAGAGCGAAGGATCAACGTTCTGTCCCTCCCGTTGGAGGACCGCGAGAACCTAAGCGGGACGGAGATCCGCCGCCGGATGCTGAAAGCCGAAGCGTGGCGAACCCTCGTGCCGACGGTCGTCGGCGAGTACATCGACGAGATCGACGGCGTCCGTCGCATCCAGGAAACGCATCGGTACAGCACGCCCTACGGGACGAAAGAGAACACGGACTAACCGGCTATGTGAGGCCGAGATACAGGACGACAACGGGCACGACGAGACAGCCCATCAAGTGCACGCGCTTCACTCCGGCGAGCGGCGGCCCCAGGCCGAGGACGCCGGCGAGGATCGCAATCATCAGGCCTGCGGTCCCCGCGAGGACGAGCAAGAGGACCGCGAGCACTCCTAGGACGATGCGGGCGAGCACGTCATATCGGATTTTGTGAATCCATCGTGCGGCGAGGCGGCTGAAGGCGAGGGCCACAGGATACGACGCGACGGCAGCGATCACTGCGGAGAGTGCGACGACAAGGAGGAGGAATGGCGGCTCGGCGGGGACGCTCCATATCGGAACTTGACCCGCGTTCAGCTCGCGAATCGCCACTGCGGCCCCGCTCCGTGCGCGATCGATGATGAAGAGCACAGAGACGGTGAACAGGGACGTTGCCGTGCTGACCGCGCCGAGCGCGACCATGAACTCGCGCTGCGCAGCCTCGCTTGCGTCATCATGGCCGCGGGAGAGGAATTGGGCGAGCGCGGTCGCGGCCCCGGAGCTCAGACCAGGCAGCCAAGATACGAACGCCCCTGCCACGGTGCCGGATAGCAAGCCGCGCGCGAATCGTTTCTGGACGAGCCCCAGCGATTCGCGGGCCAGCCGCTGTGGAGGGACATTCGCCCGGGAACGCGAACTCAAGGCGAGCGTGCTGAATCCGAAAAGGCCCGTGAAGAGCGGGAAGAGGATGATGCTCCCGAAGTCCGTCGGATGACCGGCGAACGGGAACCAGTTCCAGAGGGTGAACCAGTCCGTATCCAAGAGCACAACACCCAAGGCTCCGGAGGCGAGGAAGAACCCTAGTGCAAGGAGGCGCTGGCGGGAGCGACGGGAAATCACGTAGTCCCCCCCAAACTTCGAACGTGCGCGTCGTTCCCGCTCCGAGAGAATCAGCGCGACGACGATCGCGAGCAGGACGAAGGCGATTGCACCTCGCATCCGCTCGTGGCCATCAAGAGGTGGCCCGAGGATGAGTCGAACCGGAAAGAGAAGGAGAAGGGACAGCGCCACCCCTGCGAGCCCTCCGATTGACGCAAGACGGATCGCGGCGTGGGCATCCCCCGCGAGAAGCATTCGATGACCCGGCAACACGCTGAGCGCGGTCTTCTCCTCTGGCGCGCCGAGATACACGGAAGGGATGAAGTCGAGGAAGCCGTGGCTGACTACGGTCCCCATGATGAAGCTCGACTCGATCGCGATGAGCTCTGCAGCTTCGGCGGCGGGGAACACGGAGAGGACCGAGCGCTCGAAGGCGCCGCGCGACGCGAGGAGCACGAGCGCGACGTTATTCACGTGAAGCCCGGGCGCAAGGCCAGTTCCCGTGCCCGCGGCGACGCCGAGAAGGGTGAAGATCGCGACGGCACCGACGAACTCTAGCGGTCCCACGTCGGGGGCACTCAGAAGCGGACGTCAGGAGTGTGCGAGTACACGTAGTGTACTGCGTCGACTTTCAGGGCGCCTGTCCCTCGCGCACCGCGGGTCGTCCCCAGCCGCCCCCGCCCGGCGTCTCGACCACAACGACGTCGCCGCGCCGGACCTCGCGCGTGGTCTTCCCGGGGAGAGCGGCCGGGCGTCCGCCACGGATGAGGCGATTGCGGCCTCGTGAGCCATCATGGCCTCCCGCGAGACCTGCGGGTCCGCGGCGCCTCCGATCGGAGATGATCGTCAGCGTCCCACGATCCGCGAGGAACCGGATCGAGCGGCGGATCCCGTCGCCGCCGCGGTGCCTCCCGGCTCCTCCCGATCGCGGAATCAGGCGGTACTCCTCGACGCGGAGCGGGTACGCGAGTTCGAGGGCCTCCACAGGCGTGTTTTTCGTATTCGTCATGTGCGTGTGGATCCCACTCTGGCCCTCTCGGAACGGAAAGGCGCCCTCTCCGCCCGCGATCGTCTCGTAGTAAGAGAAATCCTGGCTGCGCCAGCGGCCCCCGATGAGGAGATTGTTCATCGTTCCTTGCGACTGTGCGGGCACGACGCCCGGGAGCGCTTCCGCCATCGCAAGAAGGAGGACGTCCACGACCCGCGAGGACGTCTCGACGTTGCCGGCCGCCACGGGGGCCGGGGGCCGCGGGTTCACGAGGGACCCGTGCGGCGCGTGGACCGCAATCGGTGCGTAGCACCCGGAGTTCGCTGGGGCCTCCGGGTCCGTCAGGCACCGGAATACGTAGTACATCGCGGAGAGCGTCACGGAGAGAGGCGCGTTGAGATTCCCCTCGATCTGGCGGGAGGTCCCCTCGAAGTCGACGAGGATCCCGCTTCCGCCCACGGTAACTTCGGCGGCGATCGGAAGGAACCCATCGTCCCGCGGGTCCTCGAGGACATCGCGGGCACGCCATGTCCCCCGAGGCATCGCGGCAATCGCGGCCCGCACCCGCCGCTCGCTGTACGCGAGGATTTCGGACGCGAAGGTGTCAATCCTCGTCGCCCCGTACTTCGAGAGGAGCGACAGGAACCGCGAGGCGCCGAGCTCGTTCGCAGCGACCTGCGCGCGAAGGTCCCCGAGACGCTCCCGGGGATTCCGCATCTCCCGGATGATCTCCTGCACGACCGCCCGCACCTCCTCGCCCCGCCGGAGGAATTTCGTCGGGGGGATCACGAGGCCCTCGTCCGCGAGGATGACGGAATCCGCTGGCATCGAACCCGGCGCGGACCCGCCCACATCCGCGTGGTGAGCCTTGTTCACCGCGTATCCTCGGAGGGTGCCGCGGTAGAAAATCGGCCGAACGAGGGTGATGTCCGGCAGGTGAGATCCGCCCCGGTACGGATCGTTCACGATCACCTGGTCGCCGTCCGCGAGGTCGCTCATCTCCTCCCGTAAGACCTCGATCGTCACCGGCATCGAGCCGAGGTGGACGGGGATGTGCTCCGCCTGCGCGAGCATCCGGCCCTCTCCGTCGAAGAGCGCGCAGCTCGCGTCCATCCGTTCCTTGATGTTTGGCGAGTACGCGGTTCGCCGGAGGGCGATCCCCATCTCTTCCGGCACAAAGGTCACCGCGTTCCTCAGCACTTCGAGCTCCACGGGGTCCACTCAGGCCACCTCGATATCCAGGATCCCGTGGCCTCGCACGACCGCGCGAGCGCCCGGGGGGACGACCGTCGTCGCTTGGTCCTCCTCGATCACAGCCGGTCCCTCGACCTTCAAGCCCACGCGCAGCGCGACCCGCTGCCATACGTCCACGTCCCGCCACCCGTCGTCGAACAGAGCCCGTCGAGATTCGGATTCTGGACGTCCTTGTGCACGAATCCGCGGCAGCGGCTTGGAGCGAGGCACGACCGCGGTGAGGCGAACCGCGACGACCTCGATCGGCTCGGTCCGGGACGCATAGCCATACCGGCGCCGATGTTCCCGACGAAATGCGGACTCGACCGTCGCGGTGAACGGGACATTGATTTCGTAGCTCTGTCCGGCGTATCGCAGGTCAACACTCGGAAGATAGCGAGTTGCGCGGGGCCGGAATCCGTGGCGGCGAACGCCCGCCTCCGCCCGTCTCCGCAGAGCCCGCAACGTTCGGAGAAGTCTCTCGCGACATCTACGCAATGGACCCACGAGGCCTTGACTGACATCGAGACGGACATCGGCGGTCAGGATGCCGTAGGCCGAGAACGAGCCTGGCAGGAACGGGATGAGCACCCGTCTCGTCCCGATCTCGCGCGCGAGGAGCGCGGCGTGGACTGGACCCGCGCCGCCGAACGCGAGGAGCGCGAAGTCCCGTGGGTCGAGGCCGCGCTTGGCGAGAACCGCTTTGATCCCGCGGACCATGTTCGCTCCAACAACCCGTCGGACGCCGAGAATCGCCTTGTCAACGCTGATGTGGAGGCGCCCGGCGAGATCTGTCACGCCTTGCTCCGCTAGGCCGCGCCGCAGCGGCATCGCGCCACCAAGGAGGGCGGGTGGGAGCAGGCCCGCCAGGAGGTCCGCATCCGTTACCGTCGGTTCTCTCCCGCCATGGCCGTAGCACATCGGACCCGGCTCGGCCCCCGCGCTCATCGGGCCTACCCGGAACGCGCCCCCTCGATCGATCCACGCGATGCTCCCGCCTCCTGCGCCAATCGATACGATGTCGACGACAGAGAGCGCGAGCGGGAGTCCTTCGAGGCTCGCTTCGTTCGTGTACGTGGGATGGCCTTCGAGGAGGACGGAGAAGTCCGCGCTCGTCCCGCCCATGTCAAATGTCACGATGTTTTGGACCCGAAGTGCCTTCGCGATCGAGAGAGCGGCAGAGACGCCTCCCGCGGGTCCGGACAGCGCGAGATCGATCGGTCTCTCGAGGACCTCGCGGGAGTCTGCGGTCCCGCCGCCGGACTTCATCACCAGGAACCGGGACCCGAGGGCCGCCTCAAGGGACCCAAGATGGCGGCGCACGGTCGGCTTGATGTACGCGTCGAAGGCGGTCGTCGACGCGCGTTCGTACTCCCGGAACTCCGGAAGGACGCGCGAAGAAAGGGAGACATCGAACTCGCCCTCGAGCGCGTCCGCGAGCATCCTCTCATGGCGGGGATTTGCGAACGAGAACAGGAGACAGATCGCGACGGACTCCACGTGCATCTTGCGCAGGGCTCCCACGATTCGCCGAACTTCCGACTTTCTCAGATCTTTCGAAACCTCGCCCCCGGGGCCGATCCGTTCGTAGACTCCAATCGCCATCCCTCGGGGGACGACGGGGGGCGTGCGGGTAGTATGGAAATCGTAGAGCGATGGACGGGTTTGGCGGCCGATCTCGAGGAGATCCTCGAACCCGGCCGTCGTCACGAGGGCGGTCCGTGCACCGTGACGCTCGAGGATCGCGTTCGTGGCCGCCGTAGTTCCATGGGCCATCCCCGTTGCCCCGAGGCGCTCGAGCCCCTCTCCGAGAGCGCGGCCGGGTTCCCGCGGCGTCGAGGGCGCCTTCCATGTGACGAGCTCGCCGCCCCGGATGCCTACGAAGTCCGTGAACGTCCCGCCCACATCGACGCCCACGAGCATCGTGTCCGCATTGGGGCGGACTAGGTAGCTTTTTGGGCACGGGTTTCCGGAGCTTGACCGTTTGACTCCTAGCAAGAACGATCGAACCGTAGGCGGACTCGGGCGTGAGCGATAGGATCAGACAGGAACTGGACGGGGGATTCAGCCGCCCGTGCCGGGGTTCCTGCGAACGGAGTTCAAGTAGGGACGCGATCGCGTCAAGAAAGGAGGGACCCGCCGGCCGCGCCGGGGCCGACGGGCGGGAAGGATGGACTCTCAGTTCTCTCGCAACGTGCCTGCGCGGTACTGCGCGTACCCTTCGAGGTCGAGCAGGCCGTGGCCGCTGAAGTTGAACGCGATCACTCGCGGCTCGTTCGTCCGCTTCGCATCGAGCGCGAGCTCCATCGCGCCCTTAATCGCGTGGCACGTTTCCGGTGCGGGGATCAGGCCCTCCGTCTTCGCGAAAATCTCGCCCGCCTCGAACGTGCTGATCTGGTTGAAGGCCCGCGCCTCGACGATGCCGTGATCAAGGAGGAGGCTGACCGTCGGCGCGGCCCCGTGGTACCGCAACCCGCCCGCGTGAATTCGTGGCGGAACGAACGCGTGGCCGAGCGTGTACATCTTCAGGAGCGGCGTCATCTCCGCCGTGTCGCCGAAATCGTACTCGTACCGGCCCTTCGTAAGGGAGGGGATTGACTCCGGTTCGACGGCGACGAAACGGGTGTCGAGCTTGCCCCGCAGCCGTTCGCGGATCGCCGGGAACGTGAACCCGGCGAAGTTCGAACCCCCGCCCACGGAGCCGACCATGACGTCCGGGGTCTCGTCCGCGAGTTCGAGTTGCCGGAGGGTCTCCTGGCCGATCACGGTCTGGTGCATGAGGACATGGTTCAGCACGCTGCCCAGGGAATACTTCGTGTTCGTCCCCGTAACCGCGGCCTCGAGAGCCTCGGAAATCGCGATTCCGAGAGAGCCGGGGTTGTGGCCGTCGTTCTCGAGAAACCGCCGGCCGGTCTTCGTGCGGTCGCTGGGCGACGGAAACACCTCCGCGCCGAACAGCTCCATCAGGTACTTTCGGTACGGCTTCTGATCGTAGCTGACGCGGACCATGAAGACGGTGCACTTCAAACCGAAGTAGTTCGTCGCGTACGCGAGGGCGGAGCCCCACTGCCCGGCCCCCGTCTCCGTCGCGAGCCGCTCGACACCCTCCCGCATCGCATAGTAGGCCTGTGGGACGGCCGTGTTCGGCTTATGGCTTCCGACCGGGCTGAGGTCCTCCCGCTTGTAGTAGATTCGCGCGGGTGTGCGGAGGAAACTTTCGAGGCGCCGGGCTCGGTAGAGCGGCGTGGGCCGACCGAGGAGCAGATAGGCCTCCCGGATTTCCTCGGGAATCGGCTCGTATCGGTTCGTGGACATCTCCTGGCGAATAATCTCTTTCGGAAAGATCGGGGCGAGCGCTTCGGGGCCGATCGGTTCGTGCGTCGAGGGGTTCAGCGGTGGCGGGAGAGGTACGGGAAGGTCGGGCAGGATGTTGTAGTAGGACCGAGGCAATTCGTCGACCCCCAGCACGATCTTCGGCGAACCGTTCTCCATTGCTACTCGATATGTCCGTACATTACTTAACGTTTATGGACTGTAATGTATATTTATGTTTAAAGAACACCTTAAGTGACAAGCTTTGAAGTACTGATTTGAGCATCTGTTACCCGATGTGGATAAAGCTCCGCCCCCACTTCGAGGGGTTTCCGGCGCAAGAGAAGGTGGCACAGCTCATGGTTCAGATGGGGTTTCGGGTCTTCGAAAATCGAGTGTTCGCCGGACCCGTCGAGGTCAGCGACACCGCGCTCGCTCGGGCCGCGGGTGTCGACCGGCGCGTTGTCACGGCGACGACCCGGACGATCGAACGGAATGCCGATCTCAAACGATTCTTCGAGCGACTCGCGCCCGTCTGCCATCTCCGGGAGGTCGCGTCCCTCATGGGGTGGGGTGCGATCGAGATCATACCAACGAGCGCCTCCAAGCCCGGCATCCTCGCGGGCGTCGCGACGATCATCGCAGAGGCGGGAATCAGTGTCCGACAGGTCATCGTGGACGATCCGGAAATCGTGGACGACCCCCACGCGCTCATCATCACGGAGAAGACCGTACCGGAACGACTCCTCCCGAGAATCAAGGGCATCGAGGGCGTGAAGAGCGTCGTGCTTCACTGAGATCCTTCATCGCCTGAGGAGCCGGATGTGTTCCGTCCGCAAGCATCGGCTCTGGACGACCGTCAGACCCGCGGCCTCCGCCTTCCTCGCGGCCTCGTCGTTCTGGATCCCCAGCTGCATCCAGATTACCTTTGCGCGGCCGTCCTCAATCGCCTCGTCGACGAACGGCGGCACGTCCGAGCTCGGGCGGAACAGGTCGACGACGTCGTAGTCTCGGGGGATCGACTTCAGGTTCGCGTAGGCGGCGAGCCCGAGGATCTCCGTCGCGGTCGGATTCACGGGGATGATGTCGTACCCGTGCTGAAGAAGGTACTTCGGGACCGTGTGGGCCTCCTTCTCGGGGTTCTTTGACATTCCGACGACCGCGATGCGCCTGTACTTCGTCAGGATATCTCGGAGGACCGAATCGTCAGGCATAGCTTCCCTTCGATGGTCACCAACTCCTTAATCCTTGCCCATTTTTTCTCCCTGGTCCGCGAACTCTGGGAGATTGAATTCGCGGCAAATTATATTAGCCCGCCATAATATGCCGCCTGGGTGCTTCCTCCATGCAGCCACAACCTGAAGTGATGGCGGCCGAAATGTCGAAGCGGCAGACCGTCACCATGATGATGACGTGGGCGTTTGCTTTGGGACTCTTCCTGCTTGCGTTGTCGGGAGTCGTAGGGAGCTGGGCCAATCTCAGCACGACCACGGCCGAGGCAAGGAATGACCTCCAGGCGGTTTGGTCTCCCATCCTGTGGAACTTCGGGTTCTTCCTCCTCCTCGCAGGGATTTTCGGGCTGGCGACGATGGCGAAGAATATCGACCCGCTCGGGCGCTTGCTCCTGTGGATCGTCGCGTTCATCCTCGTCCTTCTCCTGTTCACGAGCCCGTCGCTGTTCTTCTCGGCGCCGTAGGACGGGTGAAGACGATGGACCTGTCCGAATCCTGGCTCACCCAGATGGGACGAACGCGGAGCCGCGATGGGCTCATCGTTGCGGGTCTCCTCCTGATCACGGCGGGAGCGATTGCGCTGGCGATCTCTCCCATCGGTGAGACCTCCACGCTGGGCTTCATAGGTCGCGTCCTCACCGCTGTCGGGGGGTTCTTCCTCGCGCTCCCACTCTTCCTTGGCGGCGTGAGCGACGATAAGTGGGCGGATGCTCTCCGCATCGCGAGTCTCGTGATCGGCTTTCTCGTCATCCTCTTCGTCATCCGCGTTTGACGGCGTACGGTCACCCTCAAGGTTCGATCGCGGAGTCCGGAGCGATCCGAATTCGACGGTCTCGCAGAAACCTTCATGGCGGTCTGCGCCCCGTCCCTTCTCACGATGGAAGCTCAGGCCCAGGAAATCGCGCACCGCCTTCGCGCCGCAGACCGCGTCTCCCTCTACAGCCACATCGACACGGATGGAATCACGGGAGCAGCGATTGGTTCCGAGGCCCTCTCCCGCGCAGGGATTGAGCATGACATTTCCTTCCTGAAGAAGCTCGACGATGCGGCGCTTCAGGTCATCCGACGGGAGGCTCCCTCACTCGCCTGGTTCGTCGACTTCGGCGCAGGCCAGCTCCACCAGATGGAAGGTCTCAACGCTGTAATCACGGACCACCACGTGCCAACGGCGAGGGACATCCCGCGGGACCGCCGCCGCGACCTCGTCCGGTTTGCCCAGGAGGAAGACCGGGTCCTCATGTTGAACCCGCACCTCGATGGCGAAGGGTCCGATGTCGCGAGCGGAGCTGGACTCGCATACGCGGTCGCGAAGGCCTTGGACCCGCGGAACACGGACCTCGCCGCGATCGCTGTCGTCGGCGCCGTCGCCGACGTTCAGGACCAGGAGTTCCGGCGTCTGCGGGGCTTCAACCGAACAATCCTCCAGGACGGCATCGACGCGGGAGTACTCAACGCGTCCGTCGACCTGCGCCTCTTTGGCCGGGAGACACGGCCGATCCACAAGATGTTCGAGTACTCGCACGATCCGTGGATCCCGCGCCTGAGCCGGAACGCGGAGGCTGCGATCTCGTTCCTCTTGGAAATCGGCATTGACCTGAAGGTCGACGACACGTGGCGCACCTGGTCCGAGCTCGACCCGGGCGAGAAACGGCGCATCGTATCCGAACTCGCGACGCACATGCTCACGCACGGGTGCGGATGGCGGGAGACGGAACGACTCGTCGGCGAAGTCTACACCCTCGTGAAGGAGCCAATCGGGAGTCCGACCCGAGACGCGAAGGAGTTCGCGACCCTCGTGAACGCGACGGGCCGGTACGAAGCCGCGGAGATCGGGTACCGCGTGTGTAGAGGGGATCGGGGTGAGGCCCTCGAGACTGCGCTTCAACTCCTAGCGGGCCACCGGGAGCACCTCGTTTCCTCGCTCCAGTGGATCGAGACGGTCGGACTCGCGCAGCTCGACGCAATCCAGTACTTCCACGCGCAGGACAAGATCCGCGACACCGTCGTGGGGATCGCGGCGGGCATTGCGCTCCAGGCGAGCGGGAACCGCCAGATGCCAATCCTCGCGTTCGCGTACGCCCCGGATGGCGTGAAGGTGAGCGCGCGGGCGCCGCGAGAACTCGTTGCGCGGGGGCTCGACCTCGCGGCCATCATGCGAGAAGCATCGCAGAAGTTTGGCGGAGACGGTGGAGGTCATCACGCCGCCGCGGGCGCGACGATTCCCCGCGGGACGGAGGAGGAGTTCGCGCGGGCCGTGGACTCCTTAGTGAAGACGCAGCTTTCGCGAGGTCCATCGCCGAATCACTGAGCAAGATCGCCGATTCATTCCTCACGAATGAGGAGCGGGAGTCCGCGAGTTCTAATACCTTTATATCGCGCACCTTCATTGCGAATCGGATGCCGGAGAGTGAGTATGAGGTCGAGCTTTTCCGCGCTCGTGGATTCCTCCGACGGCAGTGTGTCTCCTGCGGGAAGTTCTTCTGGTCCCTGGGGGACCACGACACCTGTGGCGAGACCCCCTGCCAGGAGTACGACTTCATCGGGGACCCCCCATTCAAGAAGCGCCTGACGGTTCGCGCGATGCGGGAGGACTTCCTCTCGTTCTTCGAGGCGAACGGCCACACCCGCGTCCGTCGCTATCCAATCGTCGCTCGCTGGCGGGAGGACGTGTTCTTCACACAGGCGAGCGTCTATCCGTTCCAGCCGTGGGTGATCAGTGGAGAGGCGAGCCCTCCCGCGAACCCTCTCGCGATTTCGCAGCCGTGCGTGCGGTTCACGGACATCGACAACGTCGGGAAGACGGGGCAGCACTTCACACTATTCGAGATGCTGGCCCATCACGTGTTCAACTTCCCTGGCCGGTTCATCTACTTCAAGGACCGCACGGTCGAGTTGTGCCACGCGTTCTTCACGGAGCGGCTCGGAACAGACCCGAAGATCATCCGGTACAAGGAAAGCTTGTGGCAGGGCGGCGGCAATAGCGGGCCGTGCCTCGAGGTCGTCTTCGGGGGAGCGGAGGCCGCCACGCTCGTGTTCATGATGAACCGCGACGTGAACGGCCACCGCGTGCCGATGGACACGCAGGTCGTCGATACGGGATACGGCCTCGAGCGCCTCGTGTGGCTCTCCCAGGGAACGACATCTGCGTACGAGGCGGTATTCGGCGACGCGCTCGCGTACCTGAAACGCGCGACGGGGGCGAAGCGCGTGGACGATCGCGTGTTGCGTGAGTACTCGAAGGTCGCTGGGATGACGAACATCGAGACGATGGCGGACATCCGCGCGATCCGGACGCGAACCGCGGAGCGGGTCGGCATTCCCGTCGAGGAGCTCGTCGCGCAGATCGCACCCCTCGAGGCCCTGTACACGATCTGCGATCATTCGCGAGCCCTGATGTTCATCCTCGGAGACGGGGTCGTCCCGTCGAACTCCCGAGAAGGCTACTTTGCTCGCCTCCTCGTCCGCCGAGGGCTCCGTGCGCTTCGGAACCTCAACATCGCGTACACGATGTCGGACACGATCTCGTTCCTGATCGACCAGTACCGGGAGGACTACCCCGAGCTGTTCTTCAACAAGGGGGACATCTTGAAGCTCCTGAAGGTTGAGGAGCAGCGATACCGGGACACACTCGAATCGGGCCGCGGGACGGTCGCCCGGGTCGAATCCGAGATCCGATCACGGGGCGAGGACCGCATTGGCGTCGAGGAGATGATCGAGCTGTACGACAGCCATGGCCTCACGCCGGACGTCGTCCAGGAGTTCGCCACGCTTGCCGTGACGATTCCCGACGACTTCTTCACGCAGGTCGCACGGCGCCATGAGCAGCCCACGACCGAGGCCCCGCCAAAGCGGATCGAGGTGCCTCAGGGCCTCCCCGCGACCCGCCTGCGAGTCTACGAGAATCGCCGCAAGCAGAAGTTCCGCGCGAAAGTCCTTGCGGTTCACGGCTCGGCGATCGTCCTCGATCAGACGTACTTCTATCCGGAGGGCGGCGGCCAGGAGTCGGATCGCGGAACGATCGGGGGCTACACGGTCGTGGACGTGCAGCGCGTCGGCCCGACCGTCCTTCACTTCCTCCAGGGCAACGCGAACCTCGTCCTCGGGAAGGCCGTGACGTGCGAGGTCGATTGGACGCGCAGGCAAAACCTGATGCGGAACCACAGCGGGACCCACATCGTCCTCGGCGCGGCTCGGAAGGTCCTTGGGAACCACGTCTGGCAGACGGGGGCACACAAAGCAGAGTTTCTCGCCCGCCTCGACCTCACGCATTACGACAGCTTGACGGATGCGGAGATGAAGAGGATCGAGGACTTTGCAAACGAAATCGTGCTAAGCGATGCTCCCGTCCGGATTCGGAACATGCCGCGAGAGCAGGCGGAGACGAAGTATGGGTTCCGCCTGTACCAGGGCGGCGTCGTCCCCGGCGGAACACTCCGCGTCGTCGAAATCCCAAAGTGGGACATTGAGGCGTGCGGCGGGACTCACGTCGCCCGGACGAGCGAGGTCGGCGTCGTGAAGCTCCTCCGGTCGAAGCGGATTCAGGACGGCGTGGTCCGGCTCGAGTACGTTGCGGGCAAGCCTGCGCTCACGGAGATCCGAAACCTCTCCGACGCCGTCGACAAGGTCGGCGTGGCACTGAACGTCCCGGTGGAGCAGGTGCCCCAGGCAATCGAACGCTTCGTCTCGGAGTGGAAGGAACTCCGGAAGGAGGTCGAGCGACTACGAGCCGCCGCCGCGGAGACTGCCGTCGCGGACCTCGTTGCCCGTGCCGAGGACATCGCGGGTGTCAGACTCGTTGTCCATCGAATCGACGGAGAGATGAAAGACCTGTTACCGCTGTCGAAGCAACTCGCGGACGTGTCGAACGTCGTTGCGATCCTGGGAGCCGCGGGGGACACGGCGAGCCTTGTTGTCGCCCGCGGCAACGACGCGAAGGTCGATGCAGCGTCCGTCCTCCAGCGCGTCGTCGGCCTCCTCGGCGGAAAGGGGGGCGGGAGCCCGGAGTTCGCACAGGGGGCGGGCCCGAAGGTCGAGGCCCTCGGGGACGCGATCGAGGCGGCCCGCCGAGAGGTTCGCACCCTCCTGACCGCGAGCGGATGAGATGGCGTTCCAAGCGCTCCGGGAGCGCTGGCGGGAGATCGTCGAGATTACGAATGTCGGCCCTATCGCCCGCCGCTACTTCGTGATCGGCGCATTTGACGGAGCCCTCACGGTTCTCGGGATCGTAATCGGCGCGGCGACGACGCTCGAGGACGCTCCCGCAAGCTCGCAGTTCGTCGTGATCGTGAGCTTCGCGGCGGCCGTCGCCCTCGCAATCAGCTCGACCGTCGGAGCGTACGAGGCGGAGCGGGTCGAGAAGAAGATGCGAAGCCACAGCATCGAACGCGCGATGCTCGTGGAGCTGAGCCGGGAGCACAAGAGCGCGTTCCGGGCCGCGGCCCTCTATAGCGCGGGCGTCCATGGAATCGCGCCGATGCTCGCTGCCCTCGTACCGATCGTCCCGTTCCTCGCGATGCCGTTCCGGTCGGCGGCCCTCGCGGCGACCCTGCTGACGCTCACGTTCCTCTTCGGCCTGGGAGCGTACCTCGGATCCATCGTCCGCGAGCGGATCGTGTTCACCGGGCTTCGCTTCGTCGCGACGGGTCTGGGCACGGCGTTCCTCCTCTGGGCTCTGGGGAGTGCCGGCTTGCGGATAGTTCCATGAATCGAAGCCGAGGGCTTTTATAGCGAGCTCAGTTAGGAAGGTTCGTAGATGCTCGGGGTCGATGCGGAGATGGAGGGCCTTCGGACCTTCGTCTCTCGCCATTTTCCAGTCACACAAATCGTCGTGAACCCGTTCGCGATCACGTTCCATGTCACGCCGGATCCGAACCGGCTCAACGAGAGCTTCGACGCGCTCCGCCAAGACCTCGGGCCGCAGAATTACATTCCCTCGATCGTGTACGAGGGTGGCGCGTACCTGATCCACGTCCAAAAGCGACAGGAGGCGAAGTTTCGCGGGGTCCACGTGAACCTCCTCTTGCTCATCGCAACCGTCGGGACGACGTGGGTCGCGGGCGCGGTGAACTGGGGACTCTATGCGGACGTCTCATTCACCTCCCTCGAGGCGTTCGTGTTCGGCTTCCTGAGCTTCACGGTCCCCCTCCTCGCGATCCTGGGAGCCCACGAGATGGGGCACTACGTGATGGCAAAGCGCCACGGGGTCCGCGCCTCTCTCCCGTTCTTCATCCCGTCCGTCCCGATCCTCGGGACCTTTGGCGCGTTCATCTCGATGCGGGATCCGATCCCGAACCGGAAGGCGCTCCTCGAGATCGGAATCGCCGGGCCACTCGTTGGGTTCGCGATCGCCATCCCGATCTCGATCATCGGGCTGTTTCTCAGCGCCGCGGACACACGGCCGCCGATGATTGGCGGGGGCGGGGAAATGACGATGGGTTCTCTCCTCTACGCATTCCTCCAGGGCTTCTTTCCGGAGTCCCTCCTCGACCCCTTCCGCCGCCATCCCACCGCGTTCGCGGGCTGGGTAGGGTTCTTCGTGACCGCGATCAACCTGCTCCCCGCGGGACAGCTCGATGGCGGCCATGTCGCCCGCGCGGTCTTCGGCGAGCGCGCCCGCTACTTCTCCTGGGGCGCGGTGTTTCTGCTCCTCGCGCTGGGGGTCACGTACACGGGATGGTTCCTCTTCGCGCTCATCATCCTCCTCCTCGGCGTGCGCCATCCGCCGCCCCTGAATGACATCACGAAGCTCCGACCGTCCCGACGAGCACTCGGCGTGCTCGCGTTCCTCATCCTCATCCTCACGTTCGTACCGCAACCGTTCGTCGAGGTCCCCTCGACGTCGTCGTTCTCGTTCCAGGAGGCAACGCCACCGCACGACGCGATTACTGCGCTCGCTGAAACGATTCCCTCAGGGACTTCGAGGATCATCGAAGTGAACCTGAACAACACGGGAAACGTGTTCGTCCGGGTCCTCTTGGCCATTGACACGCAGAATCTCGAGAACTTCGGGTGGACGATACGGATCCAGAACTACACCCTGTTCCGCGGCGGCACCGCAATGGATGTTCAGGTGAGCGACCAGACGACCACGATCGGACTGAACGCAACGGAGTACGCGACTCTTCGAATCTTCGTGAACGTCCCGACGACGCTTACGAGGACATATCGGTTCGAGCTCACGGGCCAGATCGTGAACACCGATCGTATAAACAGCGTGATCGTGTCCGTTACGGTTCCTTGACGAACGCGCAGAACGTCCGCGTCAGGGATCGATGCACACGGAGTGAATGCGTCTCTTCGAGCCTGAGGAACTCTTGTCCGATCGCGATCGCCTCCTCCGACGGAAGGATCACGGCCGCGTAGCCGCCCGGCCGGAGGAGGGTGCGGAATGTATCGAAGGCACGGCGGTACAAGGCGAGAATCGGCTCGCCCCGCGTGGTTGTAGAGCGAGCGTACGGCGGGTCCGTGGCGATCGCATCGACGCGGGAGACGACTCGTTTCACATCCCCGACATCTGCCCGAAAAACCCGCGCCCTCAAACCATACTCCTCCAGAACCAAGCGCGTTCCAGTTACCATCTTTTCCTCGAGATCTGAGGCGAACACGCGCATGCCGAGGCGGTCCGCCTCGATCGCAATCCCACCGGTTCCGCAGAACGGATCCAAGAGGACCCCGTTCGACGGGCACCGCGACAGGTTCACGAGAGCTCGCGCGAACTTCGGATGGAGCGAGATCGGTTGCGAGAACGAACGGCGCGCGCCCTTTCGAGCTTCGAAAGCGGAACGCTCGATCGTGTGGCGCACCTCGCCGAAGAGGAACTGCCCGCCATGACGGAGGATTCGGAACTCCTGCTCCGGTCTTTCAAGGTCGACTCTCCCCGACTTTGCCATCACCGCCCCGACCCGTCGCTCGAGGTCGCGCGTTTCCTCCGGACGGAAAGGCCCACGGGCCCGGACGCGAAATCGACGTCCTCCGAGACGCTGCCGTTCCGCCGCCACGAGTATCTCCCGCCACGACCCGACCCGGATCACGCGGCACGCATAGTGACTCAGCGCCACCCGCCGCAACGCTTGAATCGGCGGCCGTTCCGCATCGACGATGAGCAGATGCGGGGAGAACGCGACACTTCGCACGACAACCCTCTCGGCCTCAAGAGCGGCGAGCGCATCCGCGCGCGGGAGCGTGGGATGCTCACCGGAGAGTTCGAACGCGACCCGCACGTCTCGCCCATCGGCCAGGCCGGCTTCAAGCCTCCGAACCGTCACGTTCAAGTCGGTTCCTGCGGTGCGAGGCGCGTGGCCCGGCTCCGGCCGTTCGCCCCGAACGACATCCCCTCGATCTCAACGATCGTTAAGGACGCGCTTCGCGAGAACTACCCCGCGACCCTGTACCTCGACATTTACAAGTGGTGGCGGGAGGGGTTCCTCATCGCGGAGGAAGACAACCAGGTCGTCGGCTTTCTCGCGGGCGTGAACAATGCCCCGCACAACGCCCGGATCCTAATGCTTGCGGTCCTCACGACATTTCGCCGTCGCGGGATCGGATCCGCGCTCATGGACGAGTTCCTCCGGCAGTGCGCGCTTCGCGCGCTCCGGACCGTGGAGCTCGAGGTCCGGCTCAGCAACGCGGACGCAATCCGCTTTTACAGCGGATACGGGTTTCAGATTTCGGGAACGCTGCCGAGGTTCTACACCGACGGGGAAGACGGCTACAAGATGATGCGCCACTTGTGAGGGCTCCACCGAAGGGTGATCGCATCGGCCGAGAAGAGACTGCCCTCGAACTCACCCGGAATCCGATCTCGGATTCCATCGGGCAACGATTGAGTGGCGAGTCGAGTCAACCATAGCCTTGGACGTCGTCGCTCGGATGGACGTTCCAGTAGTGGTACGGGGACGTTTCCCTCTGAGATGGCGTGATGTCCTGGCCGAGGCCCGCGTAATACGACCCGTATCGCTCGCGAATCTGTTCCTCGATCGAGCGGGCCCGCTTGGTCGCGCGATGGACGTGATCCGCCCCGATGAGAGGACTTCTCTCCGTCACCGCGAGGTCGCCCGCGGACCGGAGCAGCCCGCCAAGTTCTCGGAGGCGGAGGGTGAGGGACTTCTCCCGCTTGTCGAGATCCCGCGCTCGGCGCCGGGATTCCTCGATGAGTGCAAGCACGGCGTCTCGAGACGCGCGCGGAATCCGCTTGTCGACCGCAATTTCTTGCGCTACGAATTGGGCCATCTTCGCGCGGTTCTCCTCCGTGTCCGGCATTGCGGTCTCGACGAGGACCTCGTACCCGGACCCTGTGATCCGGGACCGGAGAGGCGAGAGGATGTGCGGAAGGTCCTGGATATTGCACGCGCCGACGAAGATGAAGTCGCACGGCACGTTGTCCACGCGGACACTCGCTCCCGCGCTCTGCGGGTTCCGTCCGCTGATCGGGAAGCGCTTCTCCTGCATCGCGGTGAGGATGTACCGCTGAAGATGTCCGAGCTGCGGGAGCTCGTCAATGAACAGGACGCCCTGGTGAGACTCGTGGATCGCGCCGGGAACGACCCGCTCGTACGGGGCCGTGCCGAGCTGCGGATGTCCTCCGTAGGGGTCGTGCCGCACGTCGCCGAGGAGCTCCGTCTCGCTCGCGCCCGTCGCGAGGACGAACGGCTGACGGTTCACGGGGACGAGGACCTTGAACGGGCTCGTCTTCTCCATCTCGCGGCGCTTCTCGAGCGCCTTCTGGTCGAGCACCCGAATCATCTCGCCCGCTCGCTCGTAGACGACGACCTCTTCCTGGCCGAACTGGCGTCGCGTCGTCGTCACCCGATCGCGCCCGCCGAGCTGGCCGAGCGTGACCTCGAAGATCCCGCCGAGGAGGTCCCCGAACGGATTCTGCGCGGCCCCCCCCTGGAGCGTCGTCTTCGGGCGGGAACACTTCGGGCATACCCGCTCTTTCGGCGACGAGTGCGTCCCGCAGCTCACGCACTTGTAGCCGAGTCTCTCCGCAACGTTCACGGGCGCCTCCTTCGGATCGATGAGGTCGCCCTCCGCCCCCTCTCGCTCGATCTGCTCCTTGAGGACATCGTCCCGCCGCTTCACTTCGATCAGGGGCCGCTCCGGGTTCTCCGGGTTGTGGACCGCGTGGATTTCCTCATCCGGCGGCGGCATGTGGAGCGCGAGCGCCTGGGCGATCATCGACTTCCCCGTGCCCGGCGGGCCGACGAGAAGTAGGTGGCGCCGCTGCATCGCAGCGAGGCGCGCGAGTTCAACGGCCTCATCCTGCCCGATCACGCGGGCGAGCGGGTCCGCGGGAATCGCGACGTCTGCGGTTGTCTCCATCTCGTCGAGGATGAATCCCTCGACGGCGCTCAGCGGCTTGTCCCGTGCGATGGCGGATCCCTCACGTGGGGAGGAAGTCCCCCTTCGTAAACACTTCGATGCCTGGCGGCTGGTTCGTGATCGTGCCCATCTTCATCCCGACGACGCTCTTGATGCCGATCTCCGAGGCGATGTCGAGGATCCTCTGGGTGATGATCCCGTCGAACACGACAGCCTTCGCCTCGCGGTTCGATCTCAGCGTCTCGACGAGGGAGCGCACGGGCACCTCTGCAGTCAGGGAGTCATCGTCCGCGAGGATCTTCGCTTTCGAGGAGCCCCCAATCTCGATCAGCATCTCGCGATACTTCTCGAGGCGCGGGGTCATCGCCCGGGGCGCGGAGGGCGGCGGAGGCATCGGCTCTTTCGGAACCATCGGCGCCGGGACTGACTCGACCGGCATCGCGGGCCGTTGCTCGGGGCGCGGGCCTCGCTCCTCTCGCGGCGGCATCTCTGGCCGGTCCTCTTCGGGCTTGTAGACCTGGCCCGAGAGGCCGTACATTTCGATGAACTGTTCCCCGGGAATCTTGTTCCGCAGGGATTTCATGATCTGTTTCTGTGTGAGCTCCTCGACCTCGCGACCGCGGGGGGCGCGAGCGATGAAGTCGACCTCCGCAACTTGCAGCAGCTCCCGGAGGATGAGGTCCCCACCGCGGTCGCCATCGACGAATGCGGTGACGACCTTCTCCTTCGACAGCTCCTGGACCGTTTTCGGGACGTTCGTCCCCTCGACCGCGATCGCGTTCTTGATCCCGCTCCGCAGGAGGTTCAGGACGTCCTGGCGACCCTCAACGATGATGATCGCGTCGCTGTCCGTGACGTTCGGGCCCGAGGGCAGCCGCTCCGGACCGAAGCTCACGATCTCGGAGATCTGCACGCTCGAGCGGACCTCTTCGAGGAGATCCGTACCGCTCGTCTTCGAATCCTCGAGCATCGCCCCCAGAATCTGGCGGGCTCGTTCGACAATCCGGTTCCGCTTCGTGACGCGGACGTCCTCGACCTTGTCGATGCGGATCGAGGCCTTGCACGGCCCGACGCGGTCGATCGTTTCGAGTGCGGCGGCGAGGATCGACGTCTCGACCTGGTCGAGCGACGACGGGATCAGCACGATCCCCTCGGTCCGCCCCTTCTTGCTCTGCACTTCAACTTCGATGCGCCCGATTCGCCCGGACTTCTGAAGGTCCCGGAGGTCGAGCTCCTCTCCCAGGAGGCCCTCGGTCTGACCGAAGACTGCGCCCACGATGTCGGGCTTCTCTACAATTCCCTCGGCCTCGAGGCGCGCCTGGACGAGGTATTTCGTCGTGTTCGGATCGATGTTCATTGTTTCTTGCCTGTGGGCACCAGCCGGAGGGCGTCTCGGTATCCCTCGATCCCATTCTACCCTGATAGGGGGGTCGTGTCTCGGAAGACTTCGTGCCTCACGTGGCCGTGAAACAAAGATCTAATGACAGGGATAGATGACACGCTCGCTGGCTGCGTTGTCCCGGGACGTTCACTGCCTCCGGGTCTATTTAAACATTTGGCGGCCGTTATTCCCGCGTTGACTCGCTGGGACGGCCGCGACGACTCCCCCTGATCCGGCGCGCCCTTCGAGTTCGAATGGCAGCCGATTTACGCTCCGCGTACCATTGCTTCGACAGCTTGCCATCCATTCGACCTGCCTCGACCCGACGCGCGAGACGCTCGACGAAGACGGCGAGGGACTCGACGTCCTTGATGTCCTTTCGGCAGAGGAACGTGAGCCGGGCCCGGAGCTCGACGTCGGGCCGCATCCCGTTCGCCTCGAGCGCATTGCGCAGGAGCCGGCAGAGTTGCCCACCCCGGCGGTCCCAGTCCGTCAGGACGATTGCCTCGTGGTGTCGCGCCCCGAGAGTTTCGACGAAGTTGAACACGGAGATTCCCGTGTTCAGGGAGAAGACCTCGCCCGACACGCCGAGCTCTCGAAGCGAGCGGAGGTCCCGCTCCCCTTCGACGATCACGGGCGCGGTGCGGTTCTCCTCGACGAGGTCGTCGATAACCCCCAGCAGTTCCTCGTAAATCTCCGCGTAATTCATGTCCGCGCTCGTGCGATTGCTGGAGACGGCTGCGGATGCGCGCCGGTCAGAAACGCATGACAGGCCTCGCAGCGCCCATCGCCGTCATCGAGAGGGGGCGGCCCGCGATAAGGATTGCGCGCCTCAGCGGTTCGCCAGCGTCAAATACCGCGCGCCCTATGGCGGCTTCGATGGCGGACGAGGAGGTGAACTTCGAGCGGGTGACTAAGGTGTACCGCGAGGAAAGCTCGAAGAAGTCACTCGCCCGTCTCGAACCCGAATTCTACGGGAAGCTCGTCGCGTACCTGCGCGGACTTGACACCCGCGCTACGGAAGAAGTCGCGAAGGCGCCGAACTCGCCGAAGGCGATGCTTCTTCAGGATGAACTCCGAAAGGTCGGGAAGAAACGGGAGCAGATCTTCCAGTACCGGATGCGGAAGATCGCAATCCTTGCGGCCGCAAAGGCGTCAGGGGGGGAGGCCGACGTCGCAGGTCTCGCGACTCCGGAGGTCGCGCTCTTCGGGGGCCTCGTGCAAATCCTCACGCGGATCCGGGAGGAGGCCTTCGGCGCGGAACCTCCCATGACGGCCGCGCGGGCTCCGCAGCCTACACCCGCTGCGCCGAAGGGTGTCCCGTCGTCGCCTGCGTTCCAGCGACTCGCGGAACCGCCGAAAAAAATCGCCCCTCCTGCGGCAAAGGACCTCGTCGTCGTCCATGTCCTCGAGGACATCCCGCCGTTCGCGGGGATCGACGCGATGTACCGACTCCGCAAGGAAGATGTCGTGACGCTACCGCGCGCGATCGCGAAGGTCTTGATCGACCGTGGGAAAGTGCGCGTGATTCAGACGACCCCGCCATGACGTCACGGTGACACGAGCCACAGGAAGATGAGCGCGCGGATAATCCCACCAATCACGTTCGCAATCACGAACGGGCTCCGCGAGATCGCCCGGCCCTCCTCGTTGAGGACGGAGTAGAAATAGTTCACCGCTGTGTCGCTCATGAACGGGATCGAAAGGAGGATGAGAAGGCCGACAACACCGGTCTTTCGCACGAACCCCTCGAGGGCGTAAAAAATCCGCCGTCCGATCCGACGCTGGTCGACCCACCGGACGAGCCACGGATTCACCTTGTGGCCGACGAAGAACACGGCGATCGCGCCCACGCCTTTCCCGAGACCGAGGGTGACCGCCTTAATCGCGGGCGAGATCTCCGTATGCAGGAGGAGAATCGGCTCGACAGGGATCGGGAGCGCGACGGCTGCTAGGGTCGAGTATGCGAAGAGGAGGACGAGGAACGCGACCTGTTCGCCGGTCTCGAGGCCGAGGACGAGCGCCGCGCTGCTGAGCCCGTCGATCCTGCCCCACCTCCGCGGCCCCCGCGATGGCCCGCACGCGACGTGAACGTTCCGGGGGATTCCCGCGGGAACCCGGCGGATGATTTCCACATCGCAAGCGTCGTTGAGCAAGAATTAAATAGCGCACGCGCGTATAGAAGAAGGCTCTTCGCGACCTCGGGGCTCTGCACCAACGAGAACGGCATTCCCCTTTTCGTCCGCGAAGGCGTCCGTGCACCCCCCACGCGCGCGGGACGTTGGGAGGGGAAGGGTTGAGAACGCTGGAGGCCTCCGGCCGATTGCACAGCGCTCGTTGACGCCGATCACATGCATTCCTGGACGTGTGCTAAGCCGATAGGTCAGCGGCTAACTCGCTGTCTGGGGGATGGCTCGGCTCGGGCGCCGATGAAGGACGTGCCAAGCCGCGATAGTGCGTCGGGTAGGCGCAAGGAACCTGTGATCCGACGATCTCCGAATGCGACTTCGTGGCCGAAAGGTCGTTCCGTAAGGAACGGGAACCCCCGGAATCGAAGCATCCTAGTACGGGGAGGAAAAGAAATCAATTGAGATGCCCTTAATAAAGGCGATCGAAACGGGCATTGGGCAAACCGAATCCCGCGTTGAAAGGCGCGGGAGATGTGGTGTTCGGACTCCGGCACACCTTACCTCGTCAACGCAAACTTCGGTGAAATGCCGAGGCCAAAGAGGGTGACAGCCCCGTAGCGGTACGCGGGGAAGGTGATTCGGAGTCTCCCGAGTAGCGTGCGTCGGATATCGCGCGTGAATCTGGGTGGCATTGACATCCAACCCTAAATACGTCCCGAGACCGATAGCGCAATAGTAGCGTGAGTGAAAGTTGAAAAGTACCCTTTGCGGGAAGTGAAAAGTGCCTGAAACCAGACAGTAACAGGCCGATACGGCGTGAAAGCGACGAAGTCCGAAAGGATGGAGCAGCGTCGTATTGTGCGTTTTGAAAAACGACCCAGGGAGTTCTGATCCACGGCGAGGTTAACCACTGGACGTGGGAAGCCGAAGCGAAAGCGACATGCGCGCAACCCCGCAAGGGGCGAGGCGCGTCGTGAGCTCGCGAGGAGTCGTGGGTGCGATACCCGAAGCCGGTCGATCTATGCCTGGGCCGGTCGAAGCCCTTCGAAAGGGGGGTGGAGGACCTAACCGATGTTGATGTGCAAATCACTCGGATGACCTGGGCATAGGGGTGAAAGGCCAATCTAGGCCGGGAATAGCTGGTTCCCCTCGAAACCAGTCGCAGCTGGACCTCGGACGAGGTAGACGGTGGGGTAGAGCGACTGATTGGGCGCTAAGGCGGAGAAATCCGTCGGTGCCCTGTCAAACTCCAAACCTGCTGCCACCGTAGACTCCGGGCGTCGGGCATCTGGGGTAAGCTTGGTGTCCGTAAGGGAAAGAACCCAGCCTGCGGTTAAGGTCCCTAAGTGTCGACTCAGTGCAACTTGCGAAGGGAGTCCGTGGTCTCAGACAGCTGGGATGTGGGCTTAGAAGCAGCCATCATTTAAAGATAGCGTAACAGCTCACCAGCCGAGATCATGGGCCCCGAAAAGGGACGGGGCTAAGTCGATCACCGATACCGCGGAGCACCGAAAGGTGATCTTGTAGAGGGGCGCCGTGCGCGGGAGAAAGCAGGGCCGTGAGGTCCTGTGGACCGCGTTCGGACGAGAATCCTGGGAGGAGTAGCAGCAAAGAGCGGTTAGAATCCGCTCCGCCGAAAGGGCCAGGGTTCCTCGGCAATGTTCGTCAGCCGAGGGTTAGTCGGTCCTAAGTGTTCCCCTAACCGAGGAACGCGAAAGGGTAGCTGGTTAATATTCCAGCACCGTGCGGATCCCTGCTTGGCACCTGACGCATCGGGGTACGCTGAACGTCTATACGCCAATTCGTTCAAGCGCCGAAGTCCGTGGAGAGCCGTAATGGCGAGAAGCGGATGAATGCGCGAGTAGGGCGCAAGCCTTCAGCCGATTCCCTGGTGCCCGTGAAAAGGGTGTCAAGGTCAATCCGTGCGTCCGTACCAAGAACTGACACAGGTGCCCCTGGGTGAGAAGCCCAAGGCGTGTCGGCGTGAATCTAGGCAAGGGAATTCGGCAAATTAGCCCCGTAACTTCGGAAGAAGGGGTGCCAGCCACGTCGGTGGCTGGTCGCAGTGACCAGGGAGCTCCGACTGTTTAATAAAAACATATGTGGCCGCAAGTTCGAAAGGATTTGTATGGCCGCTGAAGCCTGCCCAGTGCCGGTATCTGAAAGCCCGGTTCAACGGGACGAAGGACCGGTAAACGGCGGGGGTAACTATGACCCTCTTAAGGTAGCGTAATACCTTGTCGCTTAATTGGCGACTTGCATGAAGGCCCAACGAGAGCTCTACTGTCCCTGCCTGGAAGCCGGTGAAACTGACTTACTGGCGCACAGTCCAGTACCGTCCACCTGAAAGCGAAGACCCCGTGGAGCTTTACTGCAGCCTGTCGCTGCCGTATGAGTTTGGATGTGTAGCGTAGGCGGGACTCGTTACAGGGCCGGCCGCTAGGTCGGTTCCGAGAGACCGATGAAACACCGCCCTTCTGGGTTCGTACGGCTAACACTTACGAGTGGAAAACGGTAGGTGGGCAGTTTGGGTGGGGCGCCACGCCCTCAAAAAGATAACAAGGGCGCCCAAAGGTGAGCTTAGGAGGGTCAGAAATCCTCCGATAACTGTAAGGGGAAAAGCTCGCCTGATGTGGACTTGCCTAACGAGAGTCCACGACACGAAAGTGGGGCCTAGCGAACCAATGAGCCTCATTAATGGGGGCCATTGATGTCAGAAAAGTTACCCCGGGGATAACTGAGTTGTCTTCAGCTAGAGTTCCTATCGACCTGAAGGCTTGCTACTTCGACGTCGGCTCTTCCTATCCTGGTGGTGCATGAGCTGCCAAGGGTGGGGTT
>DATESQ010000054.1:0-13870 GCA_035283985.1 Thermoplasmata archaeon
GACGGATCGTACGCCGCCCCGACCCAGAACTGCGCGGTCGAGAGCTCCGTGAGCCCGCGACAGTACACGGACGGCTGGCGCAGGCTCTCCACGGGCAGGAGCTTCATGTACGCCTCATAGAACTTGTCCGTGTACGCCACAAGAATCGCGTCCGCGCCGACGCGGAAGCACTCCGTCGCGAGATCCTCCGCGATGGCGGTCGAATGCGGGTAGAAGAAAATCGACACGTTGTCTGAGGACCGAATCCGCAGGCAGTTGTTCACAAGGTTCGCAGCGAGTTTCGACATCTCGTCTCCCCCGGATGGGGAGCGCGAACGGGATATTTGAAGTCCGTGCCGGCGCGCGTGGACGTCAGGCCGTCAGGATGCGATCCGCGTCCGCGTATACGTTGAACCGCCCCTCGCGGACGAACCCGAGGAGCGTCATCCGAAACTCCCGCGCGATCTCGACGGCGAGGCTCGACGGAGCGCCGACTGCGGAGACGACGGGGATCCCCGCCACGACGGCCTTCTGGACAATCTCGAACCCACCGCGGCCGCTGACTTGGAGCACATGGTCCCGCAGAGGGATCGAGCCCCGCAGGAGCTGCTCGCCGACGACCTTGTCCACGGCGTTGTGGCGGCCGACATCCTCCATCACACTCACGAGTGAGCCGTCCGCCGTGAATAGGCCGGCGCCATGGAGGCCTCCGGTGCGTGCGAACACACCCTGCGCCTCCCGCAAACGGTCCGGGAGCGAGGCCACGACGGCGGGCGAGAGGGTGGGTCGTCCCGGGGCGGGCGCCTCCTGCACCTGGACGCGGACCGCGTCGAGGCTCGCCTTCCCGCACACCCCGCAACTCGAGGTCGCGTAGAAGTGGCGGGTCAGCCGCTCCAAGTCGACCGCGAGGCCCTGCCGTAGGGCAACCGTCACGACGTTGAACTCCTGTTCTGCCTTCCCATCGACGCAGTAGGTGAGCTGCTCGATGTCCTCCCCGCTCGCGATGATCCCCTCGGTGAACAGAAACCCGGCCGCGAGCTCGAAGTCGTTCCCTGGCGTCCGCATCGTGACCGCGAGGCTCTTCGTCACGACGCCGTCCTTCCCCGGGATGTCGAGTCGGATCTCCATCGGTTCCTCGACGACGAGGACGTCCTCCGCCCGCTCCCCTTTGCCGTTGGCGACCTTTGTCACCGTCGCGCGGGCCGTCGCACTCGTCCGCGTCACGCCGGCACCTCAAGCGCCCGCTGCGCTGGGAGGAGGCGGACGACCGCGTTGTAGTCCGGCATCCCGCACTCCGGGTCGAGGATTCCACGACGAAGGACCGCGTTTGCCTCGGGCCAGTACATCTGGAGGTTGCGGGGCTTGATCCTCGTGACGTACGCGGTGCCGACGTAGCGACCGACGTCGGACCGGACCTCCACGGGATCGCCGTCCCGGACGCCGAGCCCGCCGGCGTCCTCTTCGCTCATCAGGATCGCATCCCGCGGAGCGCCGACCATCGGGTCGACATCGCGCAGAACCATGCTGTTGAACTGCTTCCCCCGACGGGTGCTGAGGAGGAACGCACCCTCCGGGAGATCGAACTCCGGCGGGAGGAGCGGCGTGAACCGCGCGCGACCGTCTGGGGTGGGGAACTGGCCGTTCTCGCACAAGCGCGGTCCCCCCCACTGCACCGCGTCGCCCTTCGCGCGAAGTGTTTCGATCCCCGCGTACTGCGGCGCAGCCATCGCGATCTCGGCCCGGATCGCCTGCGCGCCGTCGAAGTGAATCCGAGGCACGAGCTCCGGTACGGTCTGCTCCGCGACCCGCATGAGAATCTCCCACTCCGCCATCGCCTCACCGACCCGTGGTCCCGGAATCTCGGGGCTGAAGTAGATCCGGCGCTCGGTCGATGTCTCCGTCCCGCCGCCGCGTTGCTCGTACCGGGTTTGCGCGGGGAGAAGGATGACGGTGTCCGCCGGGTCGACGAGCATCTGCGTCGTGACGACGATGTCCTGATGGACCCGAAGGGGCACGCGGGCGAGGGCCTCTCGGACGTACCGCGGCTCCGGGAGCGTCTCGAGGAAGTTCCCGCCCACGGCATAGAACACGTCGATCTCGCCGTCGTGTGCGGCGTCGATCATCTCGACCGAAGTGTGGCCCCGATCGTCGGGCACAGGGAAGCTCCAGAGCGTCTCGATCCTATCCTTCGCGTGGCGGATCGGCTCCCCGCCGGGGAGGAGGTTCGGGACGCAGCCGACTTCCGACCCGCCTTGGACGCCGCTGTGACCTCGGATCGGCATGAGCCCGCACTTCTCCCGACCCACCATGCCCCGCGCGAGGGCGAGGTTCACAATCGCCTTCACGTTCTCGACGCCGAACCGGTGCTGCGTGATCCCCATGGACCAGACGAACACGGCCGTGCGTGCGGACGCGTAGAGGTCCGCAAACCGCCGCATCTCGTCTCGGGTGACACCGGAGAACCGCTCGAGCTCCTCCCACGACTGCCCCTCGAGGATCCGCACGACGTCGTCGAACCCCGCCGTGTGATCCCGGACGAAGGGCCAGTCGATCCCATCGTTCGCGAGGAGGTGCTTCAGCACGCCGTTGATGAACGCAATGTCCCCGCCCGTGTGGACGAGGAAGAAGTCGTCCGCGAGGCGGGTGCCGAACAGGGCGCTCTTCGGCACGGACGGGACCCAGTACCGCTCGAGGCCGAGCTCTCGGAACGGGTTCACGACGAGGATCTTCGTCCCCTGCTCCTTCGCGTAGTACATGTACTTCGTCGTCACGGGCTGGTTGTTCGGGACGTCGCTCCCGAAGAGCACGAGGAGGTCCGAGCCGATCCAGTCCGCGTACGAGCACGTCGACGCGCCGACACCGATCGTCGCCTTCAGGCCCGTCGTGCTCGGCGCGTGGCACACGCGGGACGAGTTGTCGACGTGGTTCGTCCCGAGGAACCGCGCGACCTTCTGCGCGACGTAATACGTCTCGTTCGTGACCCCGCGGGAGGTGATGTAGAAGCAGATCCGGTCCGGCGTCGTGCGCCGGATCCCCTCCGCGATTGATTCGAACGCCAGGTCCCAGGGGATGCGTCGGAAGCCCGCCTCGCCACGGCGGCGGATCATCGGATACGGCAAGCGCCCCAGGTCCCGAAGTTGGCGGGAGCCTAGGCCTGCGAGGCCCGCCACGTTCTCGAGGCGACGCGCGTCGAGGGCCTTTGCCGTGTTCAGCTTGAGGAGGTTGAGGCGGACGGTGCAGAGGTGCACGCCGTCCATCGTGAAGTCCCGCATTCCCGTCGTCCCGAGGGCGCAGCCGTCGCACACCCCGTCTCGCAGGACCCGCCACGCGTAGAGCGGCGCGTGCTTGTTCTCCCACATCGTGCGGATGATCTCGAGATAATGGTGCGGCTTCGTCTGGCCGATCCCGAACGGCGTCCAGCCCGCCCTTCGGGATCCCCGCTGCGAGGACACCGCCACGGGCTGTCGAAGCGGTCGCGCGTCTAAAGCTTTTCCGGCGGATCAGAGGTGTGAAATCCAAGAGTGGCCCGGATGGCAGATTTCGAGAGCGTGCCGGAGCCATGCGCGCCGCTCCGGGCCGAGGGAAGGCAGCAGGTTGCGAAAGTCGAGCTCGTCGTGAGGGCCTGGTGATTTCGCCTTGTACAACAAAACGATCTCCGGCGCAAGGTACGGAACGCCCGCCTCAGAAAGGAGTCGAACGGTGCTTAGAGATCGCGTGATCGCGGAATTGCGGCGGAACACCCAGTCGTCGCAAGAGGCCTCGTTCAGCAGGATCTCGAGCCGGGACGCATGCCGTCCTTCTCGACTCGCGTGGATTTCATGGACAGGAGGCTCGAGCGATTCGTCGTCCCGCCATGGCACGAGTTTGCTCTTCACGACCTTCCTGAACTCCCATCCGGAGAGGTACGCGCGGAGCGCGCCCTGGTCCGCCCGCACGATCGCGATTTCGATGTCCTTGTGCGGCCGGGTCACGCGCCCCAGGAAGAGATCGACTGCCCATCCGCCCGCAATGAACCACGGCCGATCGAACTTCCCCATCCGGTCGAGGACGTTCCTCGGCTCTTCGAAGGCGGGCACGTTCGTCGACCCCCACGGGCCCGGGTCCAAGCGTCCCCGCTACTTAACGGCTAGGTCTCAAGCGCTAACTCTAACTCCTCGAACGGCCTCCATAGGGAGGAGACGGCGCCTCGTGGCTTAGGCTTTTATAGTCAGAGAACTTGGTATTACGTGCACGACGACTCGCGTACGACGCCGAAGCGCGTCTACGCTTTTCGATTGCGGCCTGAACTCGTGAAGAAACTTCGGGCCGCACCGCCGCGGAACATGGCGCTAACGCGGAAGATCGAACACTTGATCCCCACAGGATTGAAAACGATGTCTATGGAACGACAGGAGTAGAAACGGATGGCGAAAGCACTAGTGCACTATTTCGGGAAAAGTTTCCCCATTGAGGAGACGCGTCTCAGATCATGGGGCGAACTGGAGAGACAGGCCCAAGAAGCGGACGCCCGACTGATGAGCGCCTATGATCTTCCGCCCTGCAAGGAGCGCGACGCGCAGGAGCTCGTGGATTACCTCGATGCATTCCCGGGCGGCGGTGTCGTCGAGGCTTACGTTTCCAAGGGACGCTTGCGAATCTCGAAAGAAGGTAGCGGAGATCTCGGCGAAGGAGATGACTGGAGCATGGTGCAATGAGCGGTCCTCCGTCTGGAAAGCAGCTCCGGCGTGTACTGCGGAAAGAACGCCAAGCCAAGGCGCGCGCGCGTCGCGAGCGCGGCAAACGGGGGCCGCGTGGTTAGTTACGATGAAAGGCCCGAATGGCGTCTCGGGTATCCTCCGTCCCCGGTTGCTAGTGCCAGGCGGGCCGACTTTGCACTTTCCCTTTTGGAAGTGCAGATGCATTGATATTAAATTCGCGATACCTACATGAACCAAACCTTTCGCGACCTGAGGAAAAATGACGGAATCCAACCTAGTGTACAATGACGGCCTGACGGTTCGCGGCCTTCGGGGCGTTGTTACATTCGATGGTCCCTTTGCCGTAGTCACCCGGCGAGACGGGACGTCTCGGATCGCGGAAAGTCAAGTGATCGAAATTGTGACCTTCCGCGATGACGCAACGGTGACGCGAGACGCGTATGAACGAGACGAGTGCGACATTTGGGTTACCGCCCGATCGCATGGCCTGAATCCCGAAGCCCCTGGCGGCGAAGGTCCGTTTTCTGGCCGCACAGGAGGAACTCGGGTACTGCGACACGGCAGACTTCGTGGTGAGGGCTATCGAAGATGAAATTGACCGCGCCGAGCTGAAGCTCTCATATGTGCGGCGGCAGGGTGAGCCCGCGAGCCGGACGCTCCAGACCTGACCGTGCAGTGCAGGCGGCCGCCGGTGCGGATAACTTGCAGTTACCGAAGGGTCTTATGGCGACGGCGGATTCCCGCTCAGGGAGGACGGATGGCGTACTGCGTGCTTCTCGTGACCTGTCCGAATCCCGAGGTTGGCGAGCGGATCGCCCGGGTCCTCGTGGAGAAGCGCCTCGCGGCGTGCGGAAACGTGACGACGCCCGTCACGAGCGTGTACCGGTGGAAGGGGAAGGTCCAGAGGGACGCCGAGGCCCTGCTCGTCTTGAAGACACGGCGAACTCTCGTCGCGACTTGCGTGCGACGGATTCGGGCGTTGCACCCCTACGAGCTCCCCGAGATCATTGCGCTGCCGGTGGTGGGCGGGCTCAAGGACTACCTGAATTGGGTGGACTCGGAGACGAGGCCTCGGACGCGTGGTCCGCGCGGGGCTTAGCCCGCCCCCGCGTGCTTATCGGGAACCGCCGCCGGCGCCAAATCTGCGGAAGGAGGAGTGCGATCCCTCGGACCGTCTCGAGCTCCCCGCTCCATGTCTCGAGGATCGGGCCGAACTTCTCGTCGATCTCCTGCGAAACGTGTTTCACGCGGGCCGAAAGATTGCCGTGACGGTCCAGCCCCCGGTAAATCACCGCGATGAAGTGATGCTTCCCACGTTCGAGGAGGATCTTGCGCTCGCCGAACTCGAGCGCGCTCATCACTTCGTCCGCGGCCTCGGAGAATGCGTCCCGCACGAAATCCTGGACAACCTTGAACATCGCGATCAGCACGTCCTCGTCCTGGCGGGCGACGGCCCCTGCGCTCCGGTGCGCGAGGAGAACTCCGCTCAGGTCTGCTACGAACACCTCGTTGACAATCGCGGCGGGACCACGACGCCTCCACGCGACGAGGACCGCTGCGTCGGCGATCCCCAACGCCGCCAATAGGATCCAGCCGATGTACACCGTCGGCGGCTGGACCGAGGGAGCGGTGAACTCGACGGGCAGTGCGTTCGAGAAGACCGTGAGCGGCACGCTTCCCGCACCGTCCGTGTAGTCCAGGGATAGCCGGAAGGACTCGACGCTCGATGTCGCCTTCCCGCGCAAGGAGATCCCGAAGAAGACAACGCCTCCGCCGGGGATCGACCGGAACATCCACGATACGCGGCTGCCCGCGACATTCGGTGCCTGGGTCCCGTTATCGCCGACGAGGTCTACGGTGTTCGGGACCGTCAGGTTCAACCACGCCACGGCGGGCGCGTTGCCCATGTTCCGAAGCGTGGCCGTGAGGACGAAAATGGCTTCCGTTGGCACCCGCTCCGGGGCAACGATCGTGACGACGACCTGGGGTGCGTCGAGCGCTACGATGTCCTGGATGGGCTGCGAGAGGAAGGGATTCAGGTTCCCGTCTGTTGCGTTCCAGACGACATGGAGTGGCATGAGAAGACCGTCATCAAGGCTACGGAGAACCTTGAGCCGCGCGAATAGGACATGGGCCCCTGGCGAGACGTCCGTGAACTCGACGACGAAGCCGCCCGGCCTCGGAACCATCGAGAAGGCGGGAGCGAGCCCGAGGAGTTCGTAGTGCCCACCGAGACCCCAAGTCGCTTGGGCCACGGGGGCCGCCATGGAGCCCGTGTTGTTGTAGTATAGGGTCGCGACGACCTCTTCGGCTCGTTCTGCCGCGATCCTGTCGAGTAACAACACCGGATTGAAGACCGGTACCTGCGCGTACGCGACGAGGGACGCGAGTTCCCGAGGGAGGGGCGTTCCCGTCGGATCGAGATACGTCGCAATCGTATCCGACACGATCCGCGCGAGGTCCGGCGCTCCGACGTTCAGGCGGATCGTCCAGTTCACGGCAACAGAGTTGCCTGGATCCAGGTCCGGGACCGCGCGCAACACGGTGCGGGTCCCAACGTCGTACGTCGCCGGCAGGGAGGAGGACACGTATGTCGCGTTCGGATCGATCGGCGCCTCGAAGAGGATGACGGACGCCGTCTCCCCGCCCACGTTGCTGATTGTGGCGTTGACCGTGATCGTGTCTCCGGGATCGCCGGACAAGGCCGATTGTTCGAGCGCAATCGAGAGCAGCGCGCTCCGAATCGTCGTCGTGACCCCGAGCTGGGGCTGGAGGAGGAACGCCCCCAGGTGATCCTTCGCGTCGAACGTAAACGTCGTGACCGCGACCGTCCCGTCGAGCGTCCCGCCCGTGGGCGTGATCGTCACGTTGAACGTGTAGACCCCCGGTGCGATGTCCGTGAACCGGAAGGAGGTCCCAGTCCGCGTCCCACCAATCGCCGCCGCGTCGTCTGAAACGTACGATAGGGACGCGGGGAAGGACACGTTCACCCAGAGGTCGGCGGAGGAGCCGGAGCCCGAGTTCGTGAAGTTCACGGTGAAGACATCGTTCCGACCCGTACGGAGGACCGGGTCCGAGACGCCGACGGAGAACGAGAAGCTCGGTTGGACCAACCCATAGACGCGGAAGGAGTAGTCCTTCCCTGCACCCGACCATGCGATGCCATCCGACGAGGTGGCCGCGGTTCCTGGACCGTACGCGAGGTCGTCGTTGGAGTTCCACCAATCGTACCCACCGCTGCCGGTCCGGTCGCTGTGCGCGACGATCCAGTACGTCGTGCTGGCGACGAGCTCGACGTACGGATTCAGGTCGAAGTCCACCCAGCCCGGGCCGCCGGGACCGTCCGCGAGGCCCCAGGTTAGGTTCGTCGAGCCCGGAGAGCCACCGGCGTCGGAGCGGATCGACACGTTCAGCGAATCGCTCGTCCCGGTGTCCGCGACCCACATCGCGACGCGCGTGATGAAGAAGCTCGATCCGGTGACGACGGATTGGGCGACCCAGCGATTCAGATTTACCTGCTCGTTCGAGCCGACGATGTCGTTCGCGATCAGAAGATGGGTTGGGTGACCGCTCGCGAGGGGAGAGGCGGAGAGCCCGCCGGTGAATAGCAGCAGTGCTAGGACAGCGACGTACCTCGCCGGACGGCGCACACCCCTTAAGACGTGGGAGCCACGGGAAAAAAGGCTTTCCCTTCGTTATCATGGCGGATAGACACCCTCCTCGCACTCCAGCCCGAACCGGGACAGGCGGGCACCGGCGACCCCCCGCGCGGAGGGGTGTAGCGACAACCTCTTCGCGGACGCCGTATTTCGGAGGGGGGATGCTCGCTGCGATGTGCCACGTGTGCCAGTCCCCAACCACCATGTCCTGCTCGATGTGCGGTCGGCCGACCTGCGAGGACCACGTGGAGCGATTCTCGCGAATGTGCGTGTCCTGCCTCGCGCCGACGCGCCGCCCGAAGGGGTGATTCGTCACCCGCCACGGCAGGACCCGCAGCGTCAGCTCGTGGCGGTCTCCCCGATAATCTTCCCGTCCTCGATGTGAAGGATGCTGTGAGCGATCTTCGCGACCCGTTCGTCGTGTGTGACGACGATGATCGTCTTCTTGAGGTCCTGGTTCAGGCGGCGGAACAGGTCGAGGACCTCCGCGCCCGTCTTCGTGTCGAGCTCTCCGGTCGGCTCGTCCGCGAGAATGAGGGGCGGGTCGTTCGCGAGCGCGACGGCGATCGCGATCCGCTGCTGCTCGCCGCCGCTGAGCTCATCGGGACGGTGGACCGCCCGCTTCTCGAGGCCCACGAGTTCGAGAAGATGCCGCGTCCGCTCCTCGCGCTGGTCCGAGGGCTTCGCCGCAAGACGCATCGGAAGCTGGATGTTCTCCTCCGCGGTGAGGGTCGGCACGAGGTTGAAGAACTGGAACACGAAGCCGACGCTGTTTCGACGGTACTGCACGAGGTCTCCCTCGCTCATGTCCACGATGTTCGTCCCGTCCACTTCGATCCTGCCGGCGGTCGGACGGTCGATTCCGCCGATGAGGTTCAGGAGCGTCGTCTTCCCGCACCCGGACGGGCCGCGGACCGCGACGAACTCGCCGTCGGGGGCCCGCATGTCGAGCCCGCGGAGCGCGATCACTTCGGACTTCCCGGCACGGTACACCTTGATGAGATCCTTCGTCGAGACGTTCGGCACGTCAGCCACCTCGGAGCTTGAGGACGCGGGCGACATTCATCCGGGCGATCCGCCACGAGACGAGCGCGGCCGCAAGCAGCATCGTGGCGGGCGCGACGGCGAGGAGGAGAAATCCCTGCGGCGACAGCTCGAACAGAAGGGGGACGACGCCCGTTGACCCGAGTGAAGAGATCAGGCTAAGCGTCGCGAACGCGGACCCAAGGCCGACCCCCGCGCCGATAAGGAGCCCGATCAGCATGATCGAGAACGCCTCCCCGACGAGAAGGCTCGCGGTCTGCCATCCGCTCGACCCCCTTGCAGTAATCGCCGCGAACTCGACGTCCCGTTCCAAAGTGGCGGCGACCAAGATGAGGCCGAGACCCGCCGTGAGGATCACGAGGACGAATGCAATCTCCATCGAGATAAACCCGATGAAGGCCCGCTGGAACGGGTTCTCGAGTTCGAGCACCTTCTGCTCCTGAAAGACGACGACGGAAGTGGCGCCCATCGCGAGGATAGCGTTCTTGACCGCGGGCCAATCCTCGCTCGCGCGGAGGGCCATGAGGAACCGCGTGTTCGAGATGCGGAAGGGGTCGGCCGCGGGCGGGCGGAGCATCTCCAATGTCTCGAAACTCCCGAAGACGAGGGGCTGCGCGCCATATCCCGTCCCGGGAAGTCCCTTGACGACCCCCGACACGGTCGCATTGACGAGGGTCTCCGTCTGCGACTGATTCGCTTCGTCGTACACCCAAGACGCCAGGGTGAGGCGATCGCCGATCTCGAGGAACGCCTGATCGAAATACGATCGCGTGACAAGGACATTGCCCGGTGTTGCGAGGATGCTTGCCGACTGTTCCGGGCCGGTGCCCTCGAAGTAGAACCACTCCGGATGCGCAACGGAAAAGTATTCCGTGGGATCGAGGGCGATCGCGGACGCGCAACAGGGTCGGATCTCCGCGCCAATCTGCGCGACTCGGGCGACCCGCTCGATTTCGGGGAGAGCGGTGAGGTTCGTGAGAGTCATTGTCTCGTTCGAGGGCGCGGACCACGTTGCGACGACGTCAGCACCAAGCCCGTCCCAAACGTTCCGGACGCTGTACGCCTGTTGGGAGCCATAGAACGAGAACACGAACATCCCGAATCCGAGCCCGAGAGCAATGATGACGGCGATATTCGCGCATCGACGCGGGTTTCTCGCGATGTTCCGACTGATCACGTGGTACAGGTCCTTCGCGAACGGCTTGAAGGCGCGCGAGGACCACTCGTAAACCCGGCCCGTGAACCGCGTGAGTAGCCGCGTCGTCCCAACGATCAGGAAGACCGGTGCGAGGGGGAACAGGACGAAGAAGATCGCCCCGAGGATGAAGGTGAGGAAGCCAGGTTCCGCATACCGCGTGTACAGGATTCCTCCGTACGACGCGACGGCGAGAGCGAGCATTACTGCGTCCGCCGTAGGTTTGTAGGGAATCTTCGTTTCTCCCGGCGCATAGTACCGGAGCGTCTCGACGATCGGCAGGGCGCCGGTTCTGCGGGCAGAGCGGAAACTTACGGTCGCCATGAGGAGGACGCTCATCGCGGCGACGGCGATGACTGTGTCGGAGGAGAGGATGATTCCCGCATACTCCGGGGCAGAGCCAATCGCATACGGGTTCACGGTCTCGAGGAGAAGGCGACTGAGCCCGAGGCCGACGACGAGCCCAAGTACGGCGGCGAGGACGCCACCAATCGCGGCCTCGAGGAGAAGGAGGCCGACGACCTGCCGCGGACCCGCTCCGCGGGCCTTGAAAACCGCGAGCTCGCGTCGGCGCTCCGCATGTCCGAGGTCCATGCCCACGACGCCGAGGTACAGACCGAGGAGGAGCACCGGCAACGAGAGGAAGAGATACTGGAGGCGCTGGAATGTAATCGACAGCAAGAAAAACATGAGCGCGTTCGAGATGTTGTTCTGGACGGACCCACGGAATGGGGCGACCGCGATGGAAAGCTGCCGCTCAAGCCGCCCCAAGTTTCGGTCCGTCGCCACCGTGTCGTAGGGGTCGACGAGGCGAAGGCGGTCGACATAGACCTCGCCCACGAGCTGATCCGTCCCTCCTGGAATCTGGAGCTGGTCCTCGATCCAATCCACGTCGCGAATGTGCACCACGGCGTTCTGGAAAAACCCAGGGGGGAAGGAGAATCCCGTTGTCTGCGGGGGGATCGTGATGATTGCGGAGACGGTGAGGTTCAGAAGCCGCACGTTCTCCGTTTGGTTGACATAGTCGTATTCGACATATCGGAGGGACACGTTCTGGCCCCGTTCGGCCTCGAGCTGCATCGCCAGATCCCGGGACAGTCCGATCGTCCCGCGAGGGAAGTCGAGGGAGCCTTCGACGGTAGCTCTCTTCAACAATCCTATCGGATGTTCGGGCTCCACTCCCATGACGTTCACGTACGTCCGGAGCGGAACGGCCGTCGATTGGATCTCGAACACGGGCACATTGCGGAGGAAGGCGACATCCTTGACTCCCGACACGGCGATGAGCGTCTCCCGGAGGGAGGTAAGGTTCCCCTCCGCATACACGGTGAAATCTCCCGGGAGTCCCGCAAGGACCGCCTCGAGCGTCGCGCGCGTGGACGAATCGATTGCGATGAACGTGCCCGCAACGAACGAAATCGAAAGGAGGACCCCGAGGATCGACGAGAACGTGCGCCGCCTGCTCCGCAAGGTGTCGACGATCGCATACCGGAGAAGTGCCAAGTCACCCTCCGAACCGGAGATGCGAGGGTGCCCACAAAAGGTTTCCGCGTGCTGTCGCAAATTGAGAGGCTTTATCGGACCGTGTTCCCATCATTCACTGAAGTTTCGCGCTACGTCGAGGCTGCGCGGGATCGGGTACGAAGGTGACCGCGGCGTCGGAGGCATTTGGGAACCTGTGGATCTGGGAACGGGTCGGGGACCGCCTGCCGTGGTACCTCGCGGTGGCCCGGAACGCAATGCCCGCGAAGTACCTAATCGCCCGCAGGCTCCGGTGCGAGGTGGACCTTCGATCGCCCGAGGAGGACCTTTGGGCGGAGCACGCCCGGCTGACGGAGGATTTCCTCGATTCGTGGCGGGCGATTCGTCGCCAGGAAATCCATCTCACGGACCTCGCGCGCGGGAGTCTGTCGCTCATGGACCTAAGTGTGGAGCTCGCGACGCGAATGCTGTCGCACTGCAATTTCTGCCGCTGGAACTGCCGCGTCGACCGGACGAAGGGTACGAAGCACGGGACGTGTCAGCTCGAGTCGACGTCCCGCGTCGGGAGCTACTTCCATCACCGTGGTGAGGAGCTCGTGTTCCGCGGGACGCGCGGGTCCGGGACCGTGTTCTTCACGTCATGTAATTTGAGGTGCGGCTTCTGCCAGAACAGCGACATCAGCCACGACAAGGACCGAGGGATTCCCATCACACCCCGGCAGCTCGCTGCCATGGCCTGGCAGCTTCGCTCCGAAGGCTGTCACAACATCAACTGGGTCGGCGGGGAGCCGACGATCCATCTCCACTCCATCATCGAAGCGATCTCCCTCCTCGACCGACCGCCCCGCGCGGAAGACCTCGCGTACGCGCAGGCCGCGAAGGCGGATGGGTACCTCCAGTCCCGCCAGGAGTCCGGAGACGCGTTGTACGCGGGCGAGTTCAACGCCCCCATGCTCTGGAACTCGAACTTCTTCATGAGCGCGGAGACGATTCGGATCCTGCGGCCGCTCATCGACGTGTGGCTCCCGGACTTCAAGTTCGGGAACGACAAGTGCTCAATCTTCCTCGCCCGCACGCCGTGGTACTTCGAGACCGTTGCGCGGAACCACCAGCTCGTGTACGACTGGGGCGAGGACGTCGTCATCCGGCACCTCGTGATGCCCAATCACGTGGAGTGCTGCACGCGGCCCGTCCTTGAGTGGATCGCGGACCACATGCCGCAGGTCCTCGTGAACGTGATGGACCAGTACCATCCGGACTACGCATGCGACCGCTACTCGCCGGCGTACGACCCGCGGTACAAGGAGCTCTCTCGAATCCCGTACGCGGAAGAAATCCAACGCGCCTACGAGTACGCCCGCGAGCTTGGGCTCCGGTTCGAGGATGTCACGTTCGAGAAGAGCATGATGGGCCTCTGGGCGTAAGCGTGCAGGGTTGCCGCGGGAAGATTGACGTTAAGGTGACCTCTCCATCGTGGCTAAATGGAGCGCTGGCGGCGAATCCTGGCAGTTGGATGGGTGGGCCTCGCCGCCTACACCGCGGTCCTCGCGTACGCGACGGCGAACGACTACGCGCCACTCTCCGCTTGGCAGTACGCGCTGTATTGGTTTATCGTGATCGGCGCAGCGGCGCCACTCCTCTCGGAAATCTCGATGCGCCGCGCCGTTGCGCCGCGGATGGCGGCGGTCGCGAGCGACATGCACGCGCGGGGCCGCCACCGGTTCGTGTCGATCGAGGCGAGGCGTCCTTTCCTCGGTCGCCCGAAGCTCGAGGCCCGATACGCGGGCGGGCCGCTCGAGTCCGTCACGATCGGG
>DATESQ010000055.1:0-2774 GCA_035283985.1 Thermoplasmata archaeon
GGGACATTCTCGAAGAGATGGTACCGGTACCACCGCTCCTCTGCGCCGCGGGGATGGAAGTCCTCGGGGACGACGGCGAACGCCCATGCCCACACGTCTCGTGCGCGGTCGTTGAATGCGCCGATCGCGGCGCCGGGCGCGTACGACGTGTTGAACGCGATCACGTTCCCGACCGCGCTCACCCCTCGATCTGTTCGGCTCGCGCTGCGGAAGAACGCCTCGTGCGGGTCGCGGATAATCCGCGCCGCCGTCAGCGCGGCGATCGCCTCGCCTTCGACGGTCCGAGCGTCAGGCTGGCGCTGGTGGCCGTAGAACGCGGCGCCGTCGTACGCAATCTTCAGGGCGATTCGCATCCGAACCGTCATATCGCGCCCCTCGATATATCTCGACGTGCCCGCGATTCGCGTGGTCCTGGTCGAGCCGAAGAACGATGGCAATGTCGGCGCCGTAGCCCGCGCGATGCGAAACTTCGACGTGGCGGAGCTCGTCCTCGTGAAGCCACGCACCCTCGGCGAGGAGGCCCGGCGACGGGCAATGCATGGGGTCGGTATCCTCGAGTCCGCGCGAACCGTCGAGACCCTCGACGCCGCGATCGAAGGCGCGGACCTCATCGTGGGGACCTCGGGAATCGACACCCGGAGCGAGAAGCGGTTCACCCGGATTGCCGTGACTTCGGAGGAGCTCGCGGCCCGCATCGCCCCCCTCGCGGGCACCGTCGCGCTGCTCTTCGGGCGGGAGGACTTTGGCCTGTTCAATGAGGAGCTTCGCCGCTGCGACCTCCTCGTGACGATTCCTGCGTCGACAGAGTATTCAATCCTCAATGTCTCACACGCGGCGGCCATCGTCTTGTACGAGCTATTCGCTGTGAAGGCCTCGTCACAGAGCCGCCTCGTAGCCTCTGGGTTCGAGAAGGAGGCGCTCCACAGGGCATTCGACGCCCTCCTTGATGCGACGAACTACCCCGCCCACAAGCGGGATCGAACGAAGGTCATGTTCCGTCGTCTCGTGGGCCGCGCCGTCCCGAGCAAGTGGGACTTCCACGCGCTCATGGGCGTCCTCGAGCGGGCGCGGAAGCGGATCCGCCGTCTCGAGGGAAAGCGATAAGTCTTCAGAAACGGGATGATGCGCCCGTTGAGCAGGATGCAAAACGCGCGTCGCACCATCCCAGTGGTAATTGGTGCATCCGTCGCACTACTCGTGGCGTGGGGCGCGTGGTCGACGCTGTCAACAACGCGTGTTCTCACGGTTGACGAGCTTCAAGCGGGCATGGATTTTGTCCTCGTCGGCGTTCGATTTCGACAGATTGGCTACAACGTCTCGGACTTTCCGGACGGGGGCGCCATCGTCACGTTCGAGATTGAGTTTCCCGATGGGGCGCACGAGGTCGTTCGGTTTGGTGTCCGCTACTTCGGACTCGCGGGAAGCGTTGCGGAGATCAGAACAATGCACTCCAACCCGGGAGCGCTGTTCCGGTACGTCTGCTGCGGGGACACAGTCTTAGTCCGTGTGATCTAAGCTGCCGGGGTCGGGATGCCCAGACTCCGGTCCGTCCTCTCAATGCTCTTTCGGCCATCTCGCTCAAGTTCAAGCATCGCGCGGATCGCGTCGATGTTCTCTGGGACGACGTCGCTCTCCTGGTGGACCGCCTGGAAGTAGTATAGCTGCCTGCCGTCGACGACGTGGACGCCGTCCTCCCAGAGTGCGATTTCATACAGGTCCGAGCGGGACCGGCTGAGGTCGCGCGCGAGTTCCATGATTTGCGCGGTGGACTTTACGCCTTCCCCGCCCTTTACGAACGTGAGCCGTGGCGTGCGCCGCCAGGCGTCGAGGACCCCGTCGACCGTCGCTTTCCGCTTCAGCGTGACGCTCACCGCGTGGAGGTGCATGATCGTCGTCGGGACTTTCACCGCGATCGTGTGGATGTTCAGCTTCGGGAGGACGCTCTGGACGTCGGGCCCGTGATGGCTCGGCATCTCGAGCTCTGGCTCGATCGCATTGATGGGCCCCTTCTTCGAGTCGCCCGGGTCCGTCGCGCGCCGCACCAGCACCGCGAGGACGTGGTCCACGCCGAAGTGGACGTCGAGCGGGTAGAGGGTCCGGATCAGGCCCGTCGTGTTGCACGACGGCACGCGGACGAACTTCGCGCCCAAACATTCCGCATAGTTCGCGGCCGCGTTGAAGCTCAGACCCGTGAGGGAATGTTCCTCGCCGCCCTGCCAGATCGCCTTCACCCCCGCCTTCTCGTACGCGGCCCTGAAGCCGCTCTCTTCCGGCGTCGCGTCGATGACGAGGTCCGCCTCCTTCAGCAGGTTCTCAAGCGTGCCGTGGACCTTGAAGCCCGCCTTCTCGAACTTCGGAAGGACCTCCTTCGTCGTCGCGTACAGCGGGTACCCCCTCTCGATTGCGAGCCTCGCCTCGAAGTTCGGTGACATCTTCGAGACGCCGACGATTTCCATGTCGTCCTGAAGCGACACCGCGTCCGCGACCCGCTTCCCGATTGTCCCGTAGCCGTTCACAGCGACCTTGGCGGGCATGTAATGGACCTCCTACGGCGAACAACTGGACGGCGCCCATAAAGGCTTTGCCACTCGCGTGAATCCATGGCTCAGGGTCTCGCCGCTAGTGATGCCGCGCCTCTCACTGCACGCCGGACCGGACCCTGCCGCGATATCGGTTCTTTCGGATGCGCGGAATCATTGCCATGAGGACCGCGGCTTCCGTGAGCTTCGTGCGGTTCATCCGCCCCTCCGTGAGGTATCCAACCGCCCCGGTCG
>DATESQ010000056.1:0-11250 GCA_035283985.1 Thermoplasmata archaeon
GGGACGCCTCCGCACGATCGTTCACACGCGGAACGACAACGTGATCCAGTTCGCGCCGGAGACGCGAATCCCGAAGAACTACACGCGGTTCGTAGGCCTCATGGAGGACCTCTTCGAGAAGGGTCAGGTGCCGGAAGAGAAGCCGCTCGTCGCGATGGACCGCGGCAACCCCCTCGAGCGGCTTCTCGGGAAGTTCTCCGAGGAGAAGTGGGCGTTCTCCGAGCATGGAACGTCGATCAATCTCCTAGAAGAAATCCCGCGCGTCCCGGGCGACCTCGTTGTCGTCATCGGCGGATTCCCGCACGGCGGGTTCCGAAGCCCTGTGGAGACGCTCTGCGACCGCGTCGTCTCGCTTCACCGGGACCCGATCAAGGCGTGGACGGTCGCGAGTGAGCTTCTCACGACGTACCGGCATGCGAAGGCCTGAACATCCGATCGAATGAGGTTACGGGAGTCGGGATCCGCGTCGCGCAGGGAACGGTGCCTCCGGCTGAATCAGCGCGTGCTCTCGGAATCGCGAGGCCCGCAATGGAGCAAGGGCCTCAGGTCGTTGACCTGCGGACACGAACTCCGCGAGGAGGCGGCCGACGGCGGGTGCGAGCTTGAACCCATGGCCGCTGAACCCGACCGCCACGTAGAGGCCCTCCGGTCCAACCGCGTCGAGGATCGGGTACGCATCCGGCGTCACGTCGTAGAGACCCGCCCAACCGCCCCGCGACTGTGCTCGGGCCATGGCGGGGAACCGAGCGGCGAGTCGCCGCCGAAGGTCGTGCACGGTCGATGTGGGCACGGAATCGTCTCGCAACTCAGGTTCCGTCGACGTTCGACGGACTGGCGTGTCCATGTAGCCCACCAGGGTGTCCTTGTCCCCCTCGGGGCGAGAATACGTATTGCCATAGAAGTCGAAGTGGATCTTCGGCGGCGCGCCGAAGCCACTCGGTCTTCGAAGGATCGCGACCTCCCCGCGGACGAACCGAATCGGCAACCGGATGCCGACCGTTCGAGCGAGGCGCGGCGTCCAGTTCCCCCCGGCGAGGACGACGCGATCTGAAGCGATCGTCCTGGCGCTCCGGAGCCGAACCCCCGTGACGCGTCCCCTTCGTGTGGCGAACCCCTTCACCGTTGAATTTTCGAGGATCGTCGCACCGTGATCGCGGGCCGCGTCGCCGAAACCCACGGCGGTCGCAATCGGGTCCGCGTATCCAGCGTCGGGATCGTGAACGACCGCGGCGAGATTCGAGCTTACGAGCTGCGGCTCCTCATCCATCGCCTCCCGAGGCGAAAGGCGTTCCACGCGCACGCCCTCCGAATGCAAAAGGGCGAGCAGCGCATCGAACGCGCGGGCGTCGCGAGGGCGAGCCCCCGAGAGGAATCCGGTCTGTCGGAAGTCACAGGTGTGACCCGTCTCCGCCTCGAAGCGCTGGAAAAACCTGAGGCTCTCCCGCGCGAGGCGGATGCCGATACGCGTCTCGTAATGTTGGCGGACGATTGCGCCGCTGTGACCCGTCGCTCCCGACGCGAGATGGCGCCGCTCCACGAGGATGACGTCGAGGCCCTTCCGAGCCAGGTGGAACGCCGTGCTCGCGCCCATGCACCCACCGCCGATGACGACGACGTCCGCGCGCGACGGAGCCGATGGCGGGGCCATATCGGGGGGAACGGGACGCGACTTATCGAGGTTCCGCCCCGCCGCACCGGGGGACGCCGGAATCACGGAAAGAAAAATTGAGGAAATCATTAAGAATCGGCCGGGCCGTGAAGCGCGGGACCATGGCCCTCCTGGAAGACATCCTCACCGGGATCGTCGTTCTCCTCATCGTCCTCGCCGTGATCACGTTCCTCGAGCTGAAGTATCTCCGCAAGGCGATGCAGAAGCGGCGGATGCGGGCCGCAACGGCGTCGGATCTGCCGGACAGCGCCCACAACGCGATCCTCACGAGCAAGGCGATCTCGAGGACCCTCGCGAACTCCGGTGCGTTCACGGACGGCGCGGACGCAGTAATCCGGGAGGCCGAGGCCGCGTACCGGAGTCGGGATTATCGCGTCGTACTCGAGCTCACGGATCGCGCGAAGGGGATCCTCCAGACAGAGAAGGCCCGCCACGCATCCCTGGGAGACCTCGCTCGGCTGCAGCGAATCGGCAGCTCCGGCTCCACGGACGAGACGACGAAGGAGCTCCTGCAGAAGGAGTACCCGCCGAACTACTTGCAGGCGAAGTTCACGATCGCCCTCGCAGAAGAGCGAATCCAGGTCGCGCGGCAGGAGGGCCGTGCGACGAATGATGCGGATGGGCTCTTGCGATCTGCGCGGGACCGGTTCGACGCGGAGGACTATGCGGCCGCCCTGCGCCTCGCCGTGCAGTCCCGGAAGTCTGCGGACGGCGAAGTCCTCGCCTCTTCCGCCGTCGAAGCGCCTGTCGCGGCACCCACGGAAGCCGGACTCCGCAAGACGTGCAGAAAGTGCGGCGCAGAACTCCGCGGAGCCGACGCGTTCTGTCGAAAGTGCGGGACTCCCGTGCCGTAGCCGTCCGCGGGCGCACACCACAGACCTTTATGAGGAATCGCCACCATGCCGCGGCACCATGGGATCCGCGGACATGGAACAGGCCCTTTCGGCGTTGTACGGGGAGGACGCCGTGGCCGCAATCATCGCGCTAAAGGTCGACACGAAGGAGGCGGACCGTGTCGCGACGCAGGTCGCGAAGTTCGACGTGGTCCAGGACGTGTTCCTCGTGACGGGGGACACGGACATCATCGCGAAGGCCCGGTTCGTGAACTACCGCGGACTGAAGGACTTCGTGTTGAACAGCTTGGCCCCGATCGGCGGGGTGAAAGATACCAAAACTTTAATGGTCGTAACCACGTACAAAGAGGGCGGAGTCAAGAAGCCTACAGGCTGAGGCAATCGTCGTGGTCGTCCGGAGGTTGGTCATTGGATCTCGAGGCGCGGATCAAGTCGATCATCGAGATTCTCGACCAGCTCGCGGAGGACACGTCCGTCCCTAGGAACATCCGGCGCGGCGCGGCGGACGCGAAGACTCGACTTCTGAAGAAGGACGACGCACTCGACCTTCGGGTCCAGTCCGCAATCATGATCATGGACGATCTCGCGAACGACCCCAACCTCCCACTCCACGGGCGCACGCAGATCTGGAACATCATCTCCGCGCTCGAGACCGTGAAGCCCTAGAAACGCCGTTCCGATCACCCGAGTTCTCACACAAGAAACCTTAATCAACAATGGCGAAGTTCCGACGCCCCGCGCGGCTGTAGTCTAATGGTAGGACAGAAGCTTCCCAAGTCCGAAAGGCCGGGCGGAGAGAGCTTCTAACGCGGGTTCGATTCCCGCCGGCCGCATCTCCGTTCGGAGGGCCGGGTCATCTCTTGCCGGGCTTCTCCGACTCGCTCGCGAGCGCGAGATCGGCGAGATAGACCGTGTTGCAGCCGGGGCAGTGGATCCTCCGGGTGAGTTTCGAATCGAGCACGTCTTCGACGATGAACGTGAAGAACAGGGGGTTGTTGCATTTCGGACACGAGTACTGGAGAGCCCCTGTCGTCATGGCGGCCGTGGAAGGCGGGCGTGCTATTTGGTTTTCGTTGGCGCCGGAGGTCCGCCGAATCCGAACCCGTGCGGGAGTAAGTACACTACCGGCGGTGGGCTCATTCCCGCATCGGCCACAAGCCCGCGGGGCGCAGACGATGAAGGAACCCTCCGAGATCCTCCGGGAAGAGCACGTTGTAATCGAGCACCTCCTGCACGTCCTGGACGGCATGGCGGAACACGTCGACCTCGACAACCCGGTGCCGGAGCGGGACATCGGAACCGCGCTCGAAGTCGTCGAGAACTTCGCGGACAAGTGCCACCACGCGAAGGAAGAGCGGATCCTCTTCCCCGCCCTCTCGCGGCACTCCGCACACGAGGGAGCCCTCCTCGCCCGCCGCCTTCACGGGGACCATGAGGCGGCGCGGAAGCTCGTGCGGGACCTCCGCGAGTTAACGCCGAAGATCGGCGCGAAGGACGACCGGGTGCGACGCGAATTCTCCCGGAAGGTCCGAACATACACGACCCTCCTTCGTGAGCATATCTCGCAGGAGACGGAGCGGCTGTTACCGTTAATCGACGAGGCGATTCCCGCGGAGGAACGACGCGAGCTCGCGGAGGCGTTCGAGCGGGTCGAGCAGGAGGAGATGGGGGCGGGGGTCCACGCGAAATACGAGCGCCTCGTCCACCAGCTCGTGGACCGATACGTAATCTGAGCGAGTCCTTCCGACACGCGCGCGGTGCGGAAAGTCTTTCGGGGCACGCCGGCTTCGACCATTGAGAGCCCCGTGTCCGCGCACACCTCGTTCGCGTTCCTGTTCGCCGGGCTCCTTGCCGTGAGCTCGGTCATCCTCCTCTTCGTCCCGCTCCTCAAGCACGCTTGGGTGTTCGCGACGACCCGGACGGGATTTCTCCTCGTCGTGGGTCCGGTGGTCGCCCTCAGCTTCGGCGCAATCGCGCTCGTCGCCCTTGCGGTGTCGGACCCCGTGTACTTCCTCCCCGTCGTCGCGATCACGGGGACGCTCCGCGTCGCGTCGCCGACCTTGCTATACCGCCGGATCCGGGATGCGCTCGAGACTCGACGGTCGTGGACCGTTCTTCGGTACCTCCTCCTCATTGGATTCGTAGCCCTCGCGGGCCTCCTCGTGTACCACATCCTCGTGGAGACGCCCCTCGGCGCTCCGAGCCTCCTGAGCGAGCAGGTCCTCATGGCCCTCGGGGCGGCGGTGATACTCGTTCGCATCGCCCTCCGCGCAAGGCCGAGGGATCGCACGTCCCTCTGGCCCCTGTGGCTTTCCGCGATCCTGTTCGCGATGGCGTTCGTAGTCGTCTCGCCGTACGCGTTCCCAGGGTTCGCGCTTTTCTACGCAGGGTCTGGAATCAGCGGCTGGGCGATCGGCGCCGCGGTGATCTGGTACGAGCGGCAGCGGCCCGTGGAGATCGTCGAAGAGGAGTACGTGGACTGAATCGTCACAGCGGCGGGCCCGCGTCGGGGCCGAGGAGATGCTCCCGGGCGAGACCGAGCGGGGGCGCGCCGAGCGCGAGGAGCGTGTCGTGGAACTCGCGGAGGCTCACGCCGCGATGGCGGGTGAACCAGTCCGCGCGGAGCTTCCTGATCATGAGCTTCCCGAGGGTGTAGTTCAGGTATTCGGGGTCCCACGTGCCCCGCTTCGCTTCCCGCTCCGCGGGTAGACGGTCGAGAAACGCGTTCCCCATGAAAAACCGCGTCGCGTGCTCCCATGTCCAGCCGCCCGTGTGCATCCGGATCGAGGAGATGTACCGGCAGTCCCGCAGGAGAGCATCCTGGAGTTGCGCCATCCGGAGGCGGGGGTCGCCGTTGCCGAAGCCCTGTTCGATCATCATCTCCTCGCAATAGTGGGCCCAGCCCTCCGTGAACGCGTACGAGAAGTAGCTCTTCAGCACCGTCGACTTCACCCGCCGGCGGTGGAGGAAGTGCACGTAGTGGCCCGGATAGCATTCGTGCACGGAGATGTTTCGGAGGCTCGTGTAGTTCAGATGGCGGAGCCACTCTTCCTTCTTCTCCGGCGGCCAGGAGTCCTCGACCGGCGTCACGTAGTAGAACGCCTCCTTCGCGACCTTCTCGAAGCTCCCAGGGGAGTTCATCGCAGCGGTCGCGAACCGGTAGAACCGCGGGGTCTCGATCACCCGCGCCCGCTCCTCGGAGGGGACCGAGACGACGTCGTGGTCGATCAGGTACTCGCGGATCTCCTCGAGCATTTCGCGGGTGTCGTCGATCAACGTCTCCGCCTTCGGGTGGTCCTTCGAGATGTTCTCGATGACCTGATTCGGCGTTTTCGACGCGTCGATCTTCGCGGCGGTCTCAAGGAACTGCGCCTTGTTCGCATTCAGGTCCGCCATGCCGACCTGGAGGAGCCGGTCGATCGGGACTGGTGCAAGGTGCTCCGCGCGGATCATCCACTCATACTTCCGCGTGCCGAGCGCGAAGTCCGGCTTAATCCGGGGCTTGAACTTCGACTCGAGCTCGTGGACGAGGACCTTGAGTTCGTTGATCGCCGCCTGGTTCGTCCGCTCGACGAGGCGCCGCGTGCCCGCCGAGACCTTCGCGAGGTGCTCGGGCAGCTCCCGCTCGTACGCATCGAGCATCCCGCGGGCCGCCATCTCCCCCATCTCGTAGTGCGTGTCCGCGAGGCGGCGATCGACGGTCGCCCGGAACTGCTGCAGGTACCGCGGGACCTGGGACTGCAACCGCGCGACCGCGCGGAGCCGACGGTCGAGGGGCGCGTAGTTCCGGAGAAGGTAGTTCACGATGCTGAGGCGGAACAGGAAGTAGGACGGAAGCGTCTGCGGCTCCCGCTGGGCCTCGAGTTTGAACCGCTCCATCAGGAGCATGCCCCGCAGGACGCCGACCTCGAGCCGGAGCGCCGCAGGCAGCTCCTGTTGCGCGAGGAGATCGATCGCACGGAGGTGCCTTCGGATCTCGGCCTTCCGTCTCTTGAGCGCGGGAGGGGAGTAGTTCGGCAATCGGCCGTCGAACTGATGGAGGCCGGCGCTCGTCGCAATTGTGGGATGGAACGCCCATCGCCGCTGCAAGATGTCCTTCGCAACCTTCGAGAACGCCGCCGCTGAGCTCTGACGCGCCATTCTCCCGCTGCCCCGCGAGGGCAAGCGGCGGAACGGGAAAAAGCGTTCGGTTCTTCGTCAATTACAGCGCCCGCGTGACGGCAGGTTTATGACCCGCACCCGATTCCTCGGCCTCGATGCGGGTCACGAAGTTCTCCATCCCGCCACTCGGGAACAACGCGTACCTCGTCGTGGACGAGGGGAGCCTCGAGGCGGCGATCGTCGACCCGGGCCTCGCGTCAAAGCGAGTCCTGCGAGCCCTCACCCTCGCGGGCGCGAAGGTCACGTACATCCTCAACACGCACGGTCACGCGGACCACACGGCGGACGACGCGCCGCTGAAATTGGCGACGGGCGCGAAGCTCGCGATTCACGAGGTCGACGCGTTCCGCCTTGAGAGGAACGCGAAGGACGCCCGGCCCTACTTCGAGACGCCGACCCCGCCCGTGAAGCCGGACGTGATGCTGAAGGAGGGCTCCGAGATCAAGCTCGGGTCCACGGCGATCGTCACGAAGCACGCGCCGGGCCACTCGGAGGGGTCCGCGGTGTTCTACGTGCCGACCGAGGGCATCCTGTTCTCCGGCGACACGATCATGGCGGGGACCGCCGGGCGGACGGACGTTCAAGGCGGAAGCCCCGCGAAGATCACGGCGAGCCTTCGCCGCCTGTACCGCGAAGTCCCGGCGGACACGCGCGTTTTTCCGGGCCATGGACCCGTGACGACAATGCGGAAGGAACAGTGGCTCGCGGACATCATGTACCCGCTCGTGCGGTGACAACGCTCACCGCCGCCCCTTGCGCGGGGGATTCCCACGGAGCCATTTTATAGAATCGGGGGATAGCGCCTCTCCGTGGCGGACGACTGGCATGCGCTCTCCGTCGAGGAGGGGCTGAAGCGGCTCGAGACGTCGCCGCCGGGCCTCCTCCCGGACGAGGCGAAGCGGCGGCTCGCCCAGTACGGCCCGAACGAGCTCCAGCAGCTCGCGAAAATCTCGCCTTGGAAGATCTTCCTGTCGCAGTTCCTCAACGTCCTCGTCGTCGTCCTCATCATCGCGGCGTTCATCTCTGGCGCCCTCGGCGTTCTGAAGGGTCAGGTCGAGGAACTCTACGACGCAGCGCTGATCGGCGTGATCGTGATCCTGAACTCGATTCTCGGGTTCGTCCAGGAGTACCGCGCGGAGAAATCGCTTGAGGCCCTGCGGAGCCTCGCCGCGCCGAAGGCCCACGTAATCCGGGGCGGCGAATCCGTCTTCATCCCCGCCCAGGAGGTCGTGCCCGGGGACATCGTCGTCCTCACGACGGGGGAGAAGGTGCCCGCCGATGGCCGGCTTATCGAGTCCGTGAACCTCCGGGCGAATGAAGCGTCCCTCACGGGGGAGTCCGTCCCCGTGTCGAAGACGACGGCGCCGCTCCCGGCGAAGACGTTCCTCGCGGACCGGCGGAACCTGGTGTTTGCGGCGACGCTGATCGACTCGGGCCGGGGGAAGGCGGTCGTGATCAGCACGGGGATGTCAACCGAGCTCGGGAAGATTGCGGGACTCGTCCAGCAGGAGACGAGCGCGGAAACCCCGCTCCAGAAGCAGCTCAATCGCCTCGGCAGGCAGCTTGGGGTCGTCATCCTCGCAATCAGCGCGTTCGTGTTTATCTTCGGGCTCCTCCGGAAGCCCGGAGAGATCGAGACCCTCTTCCTCACGGCGGTCAGCCTATCCGTGGCCGCGATCCCGGAGGGCCTCCCCGCCGTCGTGACGATCAGCCTCGCGTTAGGCCTGCAAAGGATGGTGCGGCGGAATGCGCTGATCCGTAAGCTCCCCGCCGTCGAGGCTCTCGGCGCGGCGTCCGTAATCTGCTCCGACAAGACGGGAACGCTCACGAAGGGGGAGATGAACGTGCGGACCGTCCTGGCGGGCGGAAAGGAGTACGAGATCGACGGTGACGGCTTCGACCCGCGGGGCGAGGTTAGACTGGGCGGGGTGGACATCGATCTGGCGGGGCATCCCGAACTCGCGATGGCCCTGCGGTGCGCGATGCTGTGCAACGATGCCGTCGTACGGGTGAAGGACTCGTCCCACTCCGTCGTGGGGGACGCGACGGAAGTCGCACTCGTCGTCGCGGGGATGCGCGCGGGCCTGAGGAAGGAGGACCTCGAGGCCGCGATGCCGCGGGTCACGGAACTTGGGTTCTCGTCCGAGCGGAAGAAAATGTCCACGGTCCACGCCGTCCACGGAGAACCGCGGGCGGGGTTCCACGTCGTCTTCGTGAAGGGCGCGCCGGAACGAGTCCTCGCGGGATGCGATCGGATCCTCCTCGACGGCACTACCCAGCCGCTCGACGAATACACGCGGCGCCAGATCGCGTTCAGCAACCAAGAGATGGCGACGCGGGCCCTGCGCGTGCTTGCGCTCGCGTACAAGGAGACGCGGGAGCAACCGGACGCGAAGGAAGAGGCTCTCGAAACGGGGCTCGTGTTCCTTGGTCTCGCGGGGATGATGGACGCGCCACGGAAGGACGCGATCGAGGCGATCCGTCTCGCGAAGATGGCGGGGATTCAGATCGCCATGATCACGGGGGACCACAAGCTCACCGCGATGGCGGTGGCGCGGGAGATGGAAATCCTCCAGAAGGGCGACCTCGCCCTCACAGGCGAGGAGCTCGACGAGATCTCCGACGACGAGCTGCGGCAGCGGGTCGAGCGCACCCGCGTGTATGCGCGCGTATCCCCGGAGCACAAGCTCCGAATCGTCGACGCGTGGCGGGCCCGCGGGCACATCGTCGCGATGACGGGGGACGGCGTGAACGATGCGCCCGCCCTCAAGCGTGCGGACCTCGGGATCGCGATGGGGATCACAGGGACGGACGTCGCGAAGGAGGCCTGCGACATGGTCCTCACGGACGACAACTTTGCGTCAATCGTCGCCGCAGTCGAGGAGGGCCGCGGGATTTACGAGAACATCCGCAAGTTCGTCCGATACCTCCTCAGCACGAACTCTGGCGAGGTCCTCGTCATCTTCATCGCGTCCGCGTTCCTCCTGGACCTCCCGCTCCTGCCGATCCAGCTCCTGTGGATCAACCTGATCACGGACGGCTTCCCCGCTCTCGCGCTCGGCGTGGAGCCGAAGGAACGCGGGCTCATGGTACGGAAGCCGCGGAACCCGAAGGAGGGGATCCTCGCGGGCGGCATCGCATTCCACATCGCGTGGGTCGGCACCCTCATGGCAATCGGCTCCCTGGGGATCTACCTGTGGGCGTACCCGCCGCAGCGGGAGCTCGAACACGCCCGAACCCTCGTGTTCTACACGGTCGCGATGTTCCAAGTGTTCCACGTCCTCGCAATCCGCGTGTCGCGGGAGTCCGTGTTCACGGCGGGCTTCTTCAAGAACCGCTACCTCATCGGAGCCGTGGCGCTGACCGTGTTCCTCCAGCTCGCCGTAATCTTCGTCCCGTTCCTGCAGGTTCCGTTCCGGACCCGCGCCTTGCCCTGGGACGAGTTCCTCGTCGCGACCCTCATCGCGAGCTCCGTGTTCTTCGCGGTCGAGTTCGAGAAGTGGATCCGCCGAAGGCGGGAGGAGAGGGTTCACGTGGCCGCCGCGCCATCCCCGAGCCCGTGAGCGGCCTCGAGATCGACGGGTCCTACGGCGAGGGTGGGGGCCAGATCCTTCGGATGGCGGTTGCGCTGTCCGCGATCACCGCCACGCCCGTGCGAATCACGAACATCCGCGCGGAGCGGAAGAATCCCGGGCTCGCAGCCCAGCACGTCACGGCCGTTCAGGCGGTCGCGAAGCTGTGCGATGCGGCCACGGAGGGCCTTGCCGTCGGCTCGCAGTCGCTCGAGTTCCGCCCTGGTCGGCTCCATGGCGGGTCGTTCTCGTTCGACGTCGGCACGGCGGGCTCGATCACGCTCGTCCTCCAAGCCTGCCTGCCCGCGGCGTTCATGGCGGGCGATGTCACGCTCGCGATCCGAGGCGGAACGGATGTTCCATGGGCCCCACCGCTCGACTACTTCGGCCACGTGTTTCTAGGGCTATTACGAAAGATGGGCGCGCGGGCGAACATCGAGGTCGCGATGCGGGGATACTATCCTCGCGGCGGCGGGCTCGTTCGTGTCGAAATTGAGCGTGTGCGCGAGTGGAGGACCCTCGTCCTTCCGAAGCGCGGAGACATTGAGCGGATCGCCGGGCGAGCCCATGCATCGAACCTCTCCGAGGATGTCGTGAAGCGGATGAAATCCGGCGCGCTCCAGCAACTCTCCCGCTACACGGCGGTCCGGGTTCACGATGAAACTCTCGGCCCGGATCGCGCCGTGGGCCCTGGAGGGGCAATCGTGCTATGGGCCGAGACCTCGGAGACAATCCTCGGCGCGAGCGCGCTGGCGGAAAAGGGGAAGCGTGCGGAGAAAGTAGGCGAGAAAGCCGCGCTCGGGCTCCTCAATGATATCGAGAGCGGCGCGACCATCGACCCGCGCGCGGCGGACCAAGTACTTGTCTACGCCGCCATGGCCTCAGGCCCATCGGAATTCCTTGTGCGGGAGGTCACAGAGCACACACGGACGATGATGTGGCTCCTCGGCTCGTTCCTTGGTACGAGGTTTCACGTTGTGTCGGATGGAAACCT
>DATESQ010000057.1:0-5098 GCA_035283985.1 Thermoplasmata archaeon
CTTTCCCGACGCGACCGCGAACACCGCCGCCATGAACAGACCCAGGTCCGATCGGAAGAACACCAGGACGAGCGCAATCTCGACGGGGATCGGGAGCACGATGGCGATCGCGATGGAGAACAGAAAGACGATCAGGAAGTAAACGAGGGGATTCGTGAGGAATCCGCACAACACCTGCTCGAACGTGGCCACGGGACCATCCCGAAGCTGGGACCGCTTATAAAAAGGGGTATCTAGGAATTCCCAGGGGGAACTCAGGCCATCGCCGCGAAGGCGGGGCCGAGCTTGGCGCGGTCGATCGGCCGGAGCTTTCCATCGGTCGTGAGGAGGACGACACGCGAGTCATCCCTCTCGGAGGCGACGCGGTATCCCAGCCTCGCCGCCAAACGGTCCGCGAACTCGCGAACGTCCGCGTGGCTCGGCATGTTCTCGACCTTCAGGCGCAGACGGGACTCGCCGACGAACATGTACGCCTTGCACTCGATGAACATCGGCTTGGCGCAGGAGTCGAGCGCCGCGTACTCGTCCTCCCACCCGAGATTCCAGCCGCCGACGAGCGTGTGGCGGATGACGGTCCGGGTCTTCAGCGTCGGCAGGAGCTCGAGCGTCTCACGGAGCTTCCGCCACTCGTGGTCTGACTTCGGCGCCATGAGGCGGCGGTACACGTCCTCGTTCGGCGCCGCCACGGTCACGTACAGCTGTGTCGGGAGGCGACCCTCCGCCGCCAACCGCCGGAGAACGGCGGGCGTCGTGCCGTTCGTGACGAGGAACGTGGTCATCCCGCGCGCATGGTACTCGTCGATCATCTCTCCGAGGCGCCGGTAGAGCGTCGGCTCCCCGGTCAGGGAAATCGCGACTTGATTCGGGTGGAGGGACTCGATGAACTGCTCCCTCGGGACGCGCGGATCGCCGCCAAAGCCGGAGAGGAGCTTTCGCTGCGCCTCGATGGCGCCATCGATGATGAACTCCGGATCGTCCGCGAGCTGGAGGGCGTCGGAGCCCCACTCCTGCGCACGCCAGCAGAACAGGCATCCCAGGTTGCACGCGTCGACGGTCGGAGTCATCTGCAGGCACCGGTGCGACTCGATCCCGTAGAACGTCTCCTTGTAGCAGCCCTGCCCGTGGATCAGCTTGTTCTTCGCCCAATGGCACACCTTCACGCCGCTGTGCTCGCCGACGATCCGGTACCCCTGGCGCTCGAGGATCTCGCGCTTGGCCGCTTCCACCATGCCGCCATCCGACTCCCTGGCGCTCTTAAGATGCTTTCGCGCCCCAAAGCTTAGGCCCCCTTGGGAGGATGGCGCAAGGGCATGACGAACGGGGAGGCGACGGTCATCCTCGTGGCGATGATGGCGAACATGCTCGCCATCGTCCTCGCGATTGCCCTCTATGCATCGCGCTACAAACGGGTTCCTCCGGGCCACGCGATGATCATCTACGGGCGCCGGACGCGCTCCGGTGGCGAAACGTTTCGGGTCCTCACCGGAGGCGGCAGGTTCATCGTCCCGATTATTGAGAGCTACGAGTTCCTCTCGCTCGAGCCGTTCGACATCGATGAGGTCATCGACGGCGTCGTCGAGGACGTGAGAGACCCCGCAGGCGCGCGACTTCTGCGCGTGCAGTTGCTCGCAACCACATGTTTGTCCGACGATCCCGAAGGCGTCCGGATGGCCGCGAGGAATTTCCTTCACCACACAAGGGATGAGCTGAGACGGATCGTGGCGAGAACTCTCGAGGGCCACGCGCGGGGGCTTCTCGGAGCGGGCGGACTCGCCGGTGATCGTCAACTATCGGAACTCGTCCAGGAGGCCGCGGAGGCCGACTTGGGGAAGGTGGGGATTCGGGTCGTCACGGCCTCCGTGATCCGACTCGGACCGAGCGATGGTGCGGCGGGTCTCCTCGCCACGATCGAGGCAATCCAACGGAAGCTGAGCGCGCTCGAAGCGCGACTTGGGCGGGTCGAGCAGCGGCTGCCTCAACCGGAGAACCGCAAGGGTGCGAGGTCTCGCACGGGACAGCCCACCAGGCGGTAGCTCGCGTCAGGAACCTTCCTCGTCGAACCTTGCGAGGGCGCGTCGACCCGGCTTCTCCGCCTCTCCGCCGACCTGCACAAGCTCGCGGACCTCCTTGCTGTCCTCGTCCGCGTCGAGCAGATACGCGAGCTCTTTCTCCGAGAAACGGAACTCCGCCGCCATGGCGCTCCGAAACCCGGGATCCTTCCGGAACAGCTCCTTGAACGCCGGCAAGACGTCGAGCCACGTCCGCCGCCACGACGCGTGCACCCCGCCGCCGATCTTCCGCGACACGCTTTCCATCGTCGCCCGGAGCCCGCGGGTCCGCGACCGCTTCATGAGCCACAGCGGGAATCGATACTGCCCCCCCGCCCAGCGACCGCGGCGCGCGGTCGCGACGCCGGCCGTCATCATCTCCGTGGCGTACGACCAAAACCGGTACACTTGCGTGCGGCGGGCGCGCCTCAGGTACGTGTCCGCCCGCGCAAGGCGCTCGTACCCTCTGGCAAGGTCCGCAGGGTCTCGGTACTCGTACGGGAGATTCTCGTCGATCCAGAGGATCAAGCTCTCGGGATCCTCATCCAGATTCGCCGCGGCCCGGCGCGCCCGTTCCCCGCTCCCGCTCTGGAGGATCTCGCGAACCGCCGCCCACACGTCACCCTCCACGTCGCGGTTCCCCAACATGCGAACGTCCGCAGCGCTCACCTGCTTGCGTCCCTCGGCGATCGCCTGCAAGTCGTTGAGCGCGGATCGGAGATCGCCCCCCGCGTGCTCCGCGATCGCGTCCAGCGCGTCCTCCGGGAGCGAAACGTTCTCCGCCGCCGCCACCCGCTTCAGCGCGGTCTTCACCGCCGCGGGCGTGAGTCGCTGCCACCGGATCTGCTTAGCGAGGGACTTGATCGCACCGGAGCGCCGCGATAACTCGTAGTAGTCGTTGCAGATGAGGACGATTGGCTGGCGGGCCCGCCGGATCGTGTCGACGATCGCGCCGACGCCGCCAAAGTCCTCCCGCCCGAACAAGTTGTCCGCCTCGTCGAGGATGATCAGCGTCCGTTCCCCCTCACGCGCATTCAGGAACTCCCCCGTGAGGGCGAACGTGGATGTCGTTGCGCCTTGCAGCGCGACCTTCTGCACGGCCTCTGCGTTCCGCTTGTCGGAGGCGTTCATCTCGACGACGCCCCACCCCATGTCGGCTGCCAACGCGAGGGCGGCGCTCGTCTTCCCAATCCCGGGCGGGCCGGAGAGGACGACGGCCTTCTTCTCCGGAAGCTTCTTCTTCCACGATTCCGCCCATCGCTTCAACTCCGCAATCGCGGTAGGATTGCCGACGACGTCCTTGACCGATTTCGGGCGGTGCTTCTCGGCCCAGTCCACAAAAGCGGCAAGGGTGTCGGGGGGATAAGGGCGACGGACGAAAGAGCTAAAGGCGCCGGTCTCGTTCCCCACGCGGGGGTCCCTGCATGCTGTGGATGAATAGCGGAAACGTCAAAGAAGGCCGGATGAAGGAATTCCAGGAGTGGACGAAGAAGAACGAGAAGCTCCTGCAGAAGTACGCCCCGCCGGGATGGAACTACCGCGGCACGTACGCGTACGTGCTCGGCTTCGGCCGGTTCGGCGTGGCGGGGATGTGGGAGTGCCAGAACTACGGCGACTTCGACAACCTGCGTAACCACGAGGACAAGAATTGGATTCGCCTGAACGAGGAGATGATGGACTTCTTCGACCCGACGAGGGGCGAGGCGGTACTCCTCCGCGAAGTCGGAGACACGAAGATCACGGAACCGAAGAGGCCGAGACCGTAATCCGTCCATACGTCTGCAGACGGTCCGCGACGCGGTCCTTCCAACGTGCTAAGCCATAGCACGAACCAGGCCGGTTTAGGACCCACCTAGACGAATCGCACGTGTCACGTACCGGCGAGAGGATTCACGCTCCCACCTAGACAGCTCGAGAAAGGCCCCTCGCGGTCATTTCGGCCGGGATCCCTCGTAGAGATCGCACAGCTCGCGCAGGAACTCGTCGTACGTCCTTCGGAACTTGAGGCGGTAGAGGCGATCCCGCGTTTCCATTGTGACCTGGATCGTCGTGATGTCCGTGCGCTTTGTTGCCATGGCTGTGCATCCCGATGGATGGGCACGCTATTGGAACTATGGATTGTCAAGACGGAGGGGGTCGATTCGGTCTACCGTTTTTCACCGCGGTGGCGCTTCGCTTCTGCCCGGAAGAGCTTCGACTCCGGCTTCTGATCCGGTCTCCGGATCCGACGTTCCATCGCCACCTGCACATCGGAGAACGCCTCCGGATCCACGATGCGCCGGTGCTTCCCGGGCTGCAGCGCGCCGCCCTTCTCCCGGACGAACCCGGCGTACAGAGGATTCCTGAGGATGTTCGCGACCGTCTGACTAGCCCACTCCTTCCCGGTTTTCGTGTGAATCCTCGCCTGGTTGAGCTCCCGACAGATCTTCGCGACGCCCATGCCCTTCTGGTACATCTCGAAGATCACGCCCACGGTCTTCGCCTCCTCCGGCCTCATCGCGAGGCCACCGTCGCGGAGCTCGTACCCGAACGGTCGAGTGAAATCGAGGAACCCGCTGGAGGGCCCCGCCGCCAAACCGTGTAACTCGATAGCACGTATCACGACCTTCAGGTCGAGCCGGCGGTCCACGCACAGTTTTCGGAGCGCCTCCTGCTCGTCCCGCGCGTCGTAATGCGAGATCATCTCCTTCGCGGAGCCGAACCTCAGAAAGACCTCGCGGAAGACAATCGGATCTTGCGGCGCGACCTGACGGCACTGGCGGCAGAGGGTGACGGTCCTGGTCCCCTCCATGGTCAAGCTTGTTAGGCTCGACCGCCCCCAGCAACGCTCGCAGCGGTCCCCGTTCCCCGCCATCTACGCCTCCGCCTCAGCCTTCGGGACATCGAACGCGGGTTCGAGCTTGCGCGCTCGGACGGCGTCCCATGTGGAATCGTCCACGATCGGCGGGTGATCGTCGCTTCTCTCCTGTCCGTCCCAGCGGATCCTCCCGATGTAGACCGGGTTGCGCAACATGTACCGCAGGCCGGACTTGCTCCATTGGCGACGCCTC
>DATESQ010000058.1:0-16508 GCA_035283985.1 Thermoplasmata archaeon
GGACGGTTCAGGAGGATCAGGAGCTCCGCCTTCTCGACCCACAGGGACTCGTCGTCTGGTCGCTCTCGGAGCGCGTCGTCGAGCACCCGCCGCGCCCCTTCGATGTCGCCCTCCTCGAGCATCGTATGGGCCTGTTCGCGGTAGCCCAGCGGGACTTCCTTCTCGTCGGGCGCGATGAGGGCGCGGATCTCCCGCGCGAGGGCATCCGTGACGCCCTGGCACTGCATCAGCGCCTTCACGTCCGCGGTCTGGAGCGAGTCGAGATCGGGGAACGCGTTCGTGATCGCCTTCGCGGTCGGGATCGTCATCCCGGGGACCGTGTCGAGGACCTCCATCACTGCGCGTCGCCTCTCGTCCTTCTCCGCCCACTCGATCTTCTCCCGCACCTCGCGCTCCTTCGTCTCGAGGTCCGAGACCTTCGCGACGACCTCCTGTTCTTTCTCCCGAAGCTCCGACGCCTTCTCCTCGACGGTCCGCTCCCGCTCGAGGATTTCTGCGGCGTGCTCCTCGATTCGCTTCGCCTCCCGCTGGACCCACGAACCGATCTCGAACTTGTCCCGCTCGATCTCCTCGCGGATTCGCGTGATCCGCTCCGCTTCGTCGGTGGCACGCGCGGCAGCTTCCTGTGCGCGGCGAGCCGCCTCCTCGACCGCTGCGGCGTCCTCTGGCGTCCACCCTGGAAGCCCCTCCGGCTCCTCCGGGACGTGTGGGCTTTCCTCCGGGGACGGTTCCGGCTCCTCGGGCTCGGGGGGGAGGAGGTCCACTTCCTCCTCAATCACCTCCTCGATCTCCTCCGGGAGTTCCTCGGGTGCCTCCGTGGCAGGTGCCTCTACAGTTTCCGGGGGCGCCTCCTCTTCCGTTTCAAGGGGCGCGGGCATTTCCATTTCCGCGGGAGGCATCGGCTCCACCGGCGGCGGGGCCACGGGAGCAGGCTTCGTGAGGGATCGCGCGCGGGCCGCGTACTCATCCGCGAGGTGTGGCGGCATCGAGGGGATGCTCGCGATATGGCGGAAGAGGGCCGCCGAGGCCTCCCGGTGTCGCGGATCGCGGGGGGATTTCGTCTTCATTGCGCTCAGGAACGCGTGGATCCGCTCCGCATCGCCCTCGGAGAGCAGGACCTGTCCTTGGCCGAGGCCGAGCGTGTCGACGATTGCGATCGCGGGCGTCGCGGGATCGCCGTCGCGGGCCTCCCGCCATTCGAGGTCCGCGTTCGGATCGATGGAGAGGAGCGCCTCATCGCGGGGCGCCACGGCGGCGAGGATCGAGGGGCCGGGGAGGAGACTCGGATCGAGCCAGAGCGGGTGATACCCGCTCAGATATCGCACGCACGCGGTACAGAGCGCATCCCGGGTCCCGGCTCCACACCTCACGCATCTCGAGGGGGGCACGCCAAGCGAATCGGGACTCCCGCGATAAGAGTCTTTTGGCCCCGATGCTTTTCCCAAAAACAGGAAACCTCGCCGACGATCCGATCATCCGGCGTCGAAGTCTTTACGCTCCCGCCGCCATCGCCTCCCCACGGGACCGATCCGAATCGACGATCGCGACGCCGTGCGCACGTTCCTCGACGAGGATCCCGTCGGAAGCTCCGTCGTGTGGAACCGCGTATTCCAGCAACCGGACTATCGTGAGCTCTTCGTGGAGGCGGCGCCTCCGAAGGCGGTCCTCGTCCTCGCGCCGCCACGGCCTCCGGTTCCCTCGCTGTTCGCCCTCCATGCAACGGACCTCGGGGCGATGGACCGCTGCACGACCATTTTCGGATCCTGCGGCACATGGAGGATACGGGGACGTCGGAGGGCAACGAGACGCCGCGCCCGGCGAATCACTGCACGCCAATCGTCGGGAGCCCGCGGCATCTCTGGTGCTCACTTCGAGAGCGCCCAGATGATTGCGCGGCAGAACGCGGGAAGGTCGTCGGGGAACCGCGACGTGATCAGGTTTCCGTCGACGACGACCTCCTTGTCCACCCACGTCGCGCCCGCGTTGACGCAGTCGTCCTTGATGCTAAAAAACGAGGTCATCCGCCGCCCCTTTACGATCCCCGCGCTGACCGGAAGCCATCCTGCGTGGCATATTGCCGCGACGGTCTTGCCCGCGTCGTCCATCTTTCGCACGAAGTCCACGATTTCCGCGTGTCGACGCATATGGTCCGGGCCACTCGTACCGCCAGGAATCACGACGGCGTGGAAGTCCTTCGGTTTCAGGTCCGCAACCTTGCGGTCCGGTTTCACGGGATAGTCGTGCTTCGACCGGTACTCCTTGATTTCGTGCGCTCCGACCACGACCTCGACACCCTCCTCCTTCAGCCGGTAGTACGGGTACCAGAACTCTAGGTCCTCGTATCCCTCACCGACCAGCAGCAGCGCCTTCTTTCCCGCGAGCGTCATCGATCACCCACCATCCGATGGCCCGGCGCACGAAAAGCCTTACCCTCCCGACCGGACTTGCCTCCGCAGGAATCGTGAGTCCGTTACCTCGGATGGGCGCACGGTCCGCGGGCTCTCCCTGCGAATGTTTTTATCCTACGCGAACGCCTTGTGTGGCGGGGTGAGGTGGCTTGGTAGATACAACGCAGATTTTCGGACTCGTCCTGATCGTCCTCATCGTCCTGATCTTCCTCGCGTCGGCGATCAAGGTCGTTCGTGAGTACGAGCGCCTCGTCGTGTTCCGGCTCGGCCGGCTGTTCCCGAATCCGAAGGGCCCCGGGCTGACTGTGATCATTCCGCTCGTCGACCGACGCGTCCTCGTCGACCTGCGGGTCGTCGCGTTCGACGTGCCGAGACAGCGAGTCGTTACGCGGGACAACGTGTCCGTGGAGGTCGACGCGGTCGTGTACTACCGCGTCTACGAGCCGAACAGGGCGATCAACAGCGTCCAGAACTACTCGCTCGCGACGAACCTCCTCGCGCAGACGACGTTGCGGGACGTCCTCGGTCAGGTCGATCTCGACGGACTCCTGTCGAAGCGGGAGGAGCTGAGCAAGAAGATCCAGATCCTCCTCGACACGGCAACGGACCCGTGGGGGATCAAGGTGTCCGCCGTCACGCTCCGGGACGTCACGCTGCCGGATTCGATGGTCCGGGCGATTGCGAAGCAGGCGGAGGCGGAGAGGGAGCGCCGCAGCCGCGTGATCATGGCGGAGGGGGAATTCCAGGCGGCGCAGAAGATGATGGAAGCCGCGCAGCTCTACGGCACGGCGCCCGCCGCGATGCGGTTGCGGGAGCTGCAGACCCTCACGGAAATCGCGCGGGAGAAGAACATGGTCATCGTCACGTCGACGACCTCGGGCACGTTGGCGGGAGACGTCGCCGCGATGACGGCGGCGATGCGGAAAGGGGAGCAACGGGAGTGAGGCGGGGAGCGGTCGCGGGGAACAGGATTGTCCTCGTGCTCGTGATCGCCGCGCTGTTCGTCCCCGTCCTCGCACTGGGTGCCCGGGCCCAAGGGCCGCGCGTCCTCGTGGCGGAGATCGCGGGCGCGATCGACCAGTCGACGCTCGAGTACATGACGGAGGCTGTGAACGAGGCCGTCCAGGGAGGCTACGCGGCCCTCGTGATCCGGTTCGACACGCCCGGCGGGGCGCTCGCGGAGACGGAGGCGATCGCAAGCCTCCTCCTGAGCGCCAGGATTCCCGTCCTCGGGTGGGTCGGGCCCGTGGGCGCGCACGCGTGGAGCGCGGGGACGATCCTTTTGCAGGCCACGGACGTCGCCGCAATGGCGCCGGGCGCGACGATTGGCTCCGTGCAGCCCGTCGTGATCGGTCCGGGCGGGTTCGAGCCCGTCACGGACCCGAAAATCGTCGAGGCAGTTGTCGAGAGCTTGCGGGCGAAGATCGTCCTCCACGTTCAGCCCCCTCGGAACGAGTCCCTCGCGCGACGGTTCGTCGTTGATAACCTGAATCTGAACGCGTCCGATGCCGTGCGGCTCCGGGCTACGGAGTTCGTCGCTGCGAGCCTCCCGGAGTTCCTGGCGCTCGCCCACGGACAGCGGGTCGTAATCCAGGAGGCGGGCGCCCCGCCCGTGAAGGACCTCGTCGTCTCCGTCGCGGGCGCGGAACTCGTGGAGTTCCAGTCATCCCTCCGCGTCCGGTTTCTCGGCGTCCTGTCGGACCCCTTGATCTCGTCCCTCTTCCTGATCCTCGGTATCTACCTGTTGATCTTCGGGCTGTCCGCCCCGGGCCATGGCGCGGAGATTGCGGGGATCATCGTCCTCCTCCTCGCGCTCGTGGGCCTCGGGTTCAGCGTCGACCCAATCGCGATCCTGCTCCTTGTGATCGGCGTGATCTTCATCGTCGTCGAGCTGAAAACGCCGGGGTTCGGCGCGTTCGGGATCGCCGGCATTCTCGCGATCCTCATCGGCGCCGTGTTCGTCGCGCCGCTCCGCCCGCCGCAATTCGTCGTTTCACCGGACTATCAGGTCCTCTTCCTCATCGGGCTCCTCGCGCCATCGGGCGCGTTCGGCGGGTTCCTCCTATTCGCCCTCTACAAGGTGATGGAGATCCGGCGGCGGAAGCCGGCGATTGGGGCGATGGTCGGGGACGAGGCGGTGGCCGTCGACCCGATCCGCGCGGGAGAAACGGGATACGTCCAGTACACGGGGGAGCTGTGGCAGGCGATTCCCAAGGAAGACCTCGCCCCGGATGCGAAGGTGTACATCCATGCCGTCGACGGGATCGTCCTTCGGGTGTCGGCGCTCCCGCCACCACCGCCGCCGGAGAGTCCGTGGAGGCGGCGCCTTGGCGGGCTCCTCGGCCGGAGGACCGCGTGAGCGGCGCTCTGTGAGGCACCGCAGTAATTGTGAAGATGTGTGGAGCCATCTCGCGCGGGAGCGCCATGGCGTACCGACTCCGACCTGCTCACAAGTCCGATGAAGCGAGAATCTGGAAGGCGACGCTCGAGACCGTGTGGTCCGATGTCCCCGTGGACGAGAAACCGTGGTTCGATCGCCGCGCATTCGAGGACAGCTTTCGCGCCTACGCGCGGGACTTCGTCGAGGGCCGGCGAGGCGAGCGGTTCGTCGCCGAGGACGACGCGGGAGCCCTCGTCGGGTACATCATCCTTGGCGAGCTGAGCCCATTCTTCTCTCCGCATCCCGTCGCCTTTGTGTACGACATCTGGGTCGCGCCAGAACACCGCCAGAAGGGCGTCGGATCGTTCCTCTTATCGGAGGCGGAGCGATGGGCCCGCGCGCGGGGATATCCGAAGATCAAGCTCGAAGTGTCGGAGGCGAACGCCGTCGCGCTCTCTCTGTATCGGAAGTGGGGCTACGCGTCGGAACGTCGGTACCTCGGGAAGCCGCTCGGTTCACAAGAGAATCGGTAACGCGGTCCCTGATACGGCCCCGCAAAGTCTTATATAAGCCCGGACTATGAATCTACGTACCGGGTGGCGAACCATGTTGCAGGTCATCCTTTCTGAAACCGCGACGCACAAGCTGAAGGAGCTCATCACGAAACACGGAACCGAGGAGGACGCGTACCTCCGGGTCTACGTGACGGGCGGCGGGTGCTCGGGCTTCCGCTATGGCATGGCGCTCGACAACAAGATCCACGAGGGCGACCAAGTGGTCCAGAATAACGGGATCAAGGTCGTCATCGACTCGAACTCCGCGGAGTTCATCGATGGATCGAGCGTGGACTACGTGGAGTCCGTCGCAGGCAGCGGATTTACGATCAGCAACCCGAACAACTGGTCCTCGTGCGGCTGCGGACAGTCCTTCAACAAGAAGGGCGAGGAAGCGCCGGACGCGGCACCGGGCCACCACGCGCACGCGCACTAGATTCGCATTCTTCAGCCATCGGCCCAGCGTGGCAGTTCTCCGGCGCAGCCCATGAAGCTGTTTGGAAGGCTTTCCCCGGGGCTCCAACTATATAGAATACTGTCGAATCTTTGAGTATCGATTTACCATCACAATGGTAATTGTCCGAGAATCGGACAGAGGATACCCATGAAGGAAGGAATGAAGGAAAGAACGAAAACGGGGGTCGTGCTTGCCGTCGCGGTCGTGGCCATCATCCTGTCGGCCTTTACCGCGGCATGGGTCTTGACCCGACCGGCGCCAATACGCGCACCGCAGGCGGTGACGTTCGTCGTCCTCGCGGTGGAATACAAGGGAACGTCGGACGCGAGCGAGAACCCGCCGAACACGACCTACAAGGCCTACCGATGGGACCCGAGCTACATTCGCGTGGTCAAGGGCGATACCGTGACCCTAGAGATATTCGGCGTGAACGGTGCATCGCACCCGACGACGATCGATGCATTCGGTCAAACGTTCACGGTCACCCGCGGCCAGTGGACGACCGTGACGTTCGTGGCGGACAAGGCCGGACTTGCGGACATGAACTGCCACATTCCGGACCACACGGAAACGATGCACATGGTGATCGACGTCATCGGATAGACCTGGACCGACTCGCGACAGCCCACCACGGCCCGTCGTGCGGGGAACAGCCCTGCACGGCGGCCTCTAAACGCATTCACCTTTGTCCGCTTTGTGGGACGCGGTGGGAAGATAGCCTCTGCGTCCCGCTAGCCCCTGATACATAGCGCAAGGTGGCGCAGTCGGACCTCAAGGGGCGCGGTCCGCGATCGCAGGCCGCCCGCAGCTCCGCCGGGTGCCTCAAGGCCATGTGAGCCAAGGGTGCGGAGGGCAGATGTAAGGGCCCTCGCCCGGGCAGGACTCGACGCCACCGTCTCATCCGCCAAGAGTTCCCCTTGGCGATAAATCGCCGGGTCCACGAGCTTTGAGACGGGGTCGAAGAAAAGGCACTTCGAGAGCAACGTCGAGACTAACCGCCGTCGTGAATCCCGGTGGGCGAGGTGTGCGGTCTCGTGCGCGACCACGGCATCCAGCTCCGCGGGAGCTAGAACGTCTCGCAGGCGTCGGGAGATGATGATAATCGGCTCATAGAGAGACGACGAGGCTGCAAGAAACTCGGGACAATCCGAGAGAACGATACTCGGCGACTCAGAGGCGTGATTCAAGCTGGATCCGTTTATGCCCAGGCGAGTCAGGTGGGCCTCGCGTGCGGTCCGGCTCGTCGCGAGAACGGAGCCCGCGAGGGTGCCTGTGACGAGGCCTCCGATCACGGACAGGGACACAGCGAGCTTGATCCCCGTGATTTCGTACTCCACATGGTCACTCAGCGCCACGCACAACAGGAAGCTTGCGGCAAGGAAGACCCATAGGGAGAGATCCACCCCGTACACGGAATAAAGAAGACGCAACCGCGCGGCGGGGCGGGAAGTCTGGCGGTACGCCAGGGCGAGAATTCCGAGGAGGGCAAGGTGACTCGCGAGGACTTCGAGTGGCCCAGGGGAGGACCAATACGCCTGGAGGGCTTCCAGACTACTCATGCTTTCGACCTCCTCGCCGGGTGGGTTTTGATACCGGCGACTCGAGAATCTGCGCGACTGCAGCACTGCCAAACGCATCGAGGAGGCGATTCACAAGGCCCCGGACGAGAGACCGGTACCTCCGGTTCTCCATGTCCACCCTATAGTAGACGCGTTTCTTGCTGACCGATCGTGTTCGGATCAGCCCTTTCTTGGTGAGCCGATATAACGTGTTCGTGACCGTTGTGTACGCGACGGGCCGCTGCCGCGCGACCTCGCGGTGCACGTCTCCCGGTAATGCTTCGCCGAGCCGACTCACCGCGCGGAGCACGGCGACTTCGAGGTCCCCGAGCGAGGGCACGCGATTGACACGGAGCCATCGGGATAAGAGCCTGCTGTACCGACTGATAATTACCATCGCCGTAGGATTCTCGTGGGTCGCGCGACCTCTGCGCAGAGAACACGCTTACCAGCCCGCGAGAACGCTGAGGCGCATCCGTTCCCCGAGGGCGCCATCCGCGTATCCGCCGAACAGGATTCTAGCGCGCGGAACGGTGAGCTGAAGCTCGTGGGTCACCTCGCCCGCAAGCGTCTCCTCGAAGCCCGCCGCTGAAGCGATTACTATCACGCGTTCAATCACCTCGGCCCGCCCCGGGAACCATGGCGAGGAGAACGCCTCCTCGAGCGCCGCAAAGGCCCGGTGCTTCCCCTCGCCCTCCCCCGCTCCGAACCGCCATCGGCGACCGGATCGCAGCATGTCTCGGAGCGTTCCGATGTCCGTCCGAGTCGATGCCCGAGCGAGTTCGGTCAGGGGCCGCACCATGATCGTTCCGAGGACCTGAAACGCACGAAGGAGGGGGAGCTGCGGTGCGAGTCGTAGGAGCTCGTCGTTCGGGAACGCAAGGACGCCGTCGACCTTCTTGGAGAGGAGGTCCAGGCTCTGCTCCGCCAGAGCACGGCGGTGGAGTCCCTCTGCGGAGAACGGGAGCGCAACGAGGGCGAGCGATGACTCGCCGAGGACTCGCGCGACGCGGCCGACGAGAGCGGCGGCGGGCCCGCCAAAGTCCCCGCCAAGTCCCGCGATCGGGACGACGAGATCGTGGTTCAGGATGGCGCCCGCGATCGCCTTCTCATCCGGCGATGTGAGCTGCCTGACGAGGGACTCGTCTATCGCGGCCACGCCTGCAAGGCCCTCGCTCGGAAGAATCAGTTTCGCTTCGACTCCCGCCATGGACCGATGCACGGTTTCGTTTGCCGCGACGCGGGTGATGCCGAGGTCGGGCGGAACCTGCGCGAGGATGTTACACCCTGCGCCCCCGCAGCCGACAACCGCGATCCGCGCCCGCTCCGGCCCCCCCTGTCCGAGGCGCAGGACTTCGGCCACCGCGACGCGATGCGGAGGCGCGCGAATAAAGGTTCCCGGAGGCAACGCCGGCTCTCACGGGAGCGAATCCGACTTTTGTCCTACACTTTCAGAGACCTTCCCATAGAACCTATATCTAGAGTCCCGCCGTTCTCGCGCCGCGGATGCACGAGATCGTATGCGTGGGTGACGTGCACGAGGGGATCGCCTTCGGGTTTCGGGTCGAGCCGGAGACGGGGATCTCGGAACGCGCCCTGGACCTCCACCGGAACTTCGCGCGTGCGGCCGCGTGGGCAATCGAGCACCGCGCGAAGCTGTTCATCGTCCTCGGCGACCTGTTCGACCGGCCGAACGTCGCGCCCGCGTTCCGTGAGCTCGTGCGACGGGACGTGATCGAGCCCCTCGGAAACGCGGGAATTCCGGTATGGCTCCTCGCGGGAAACCACGATCAGCCCCGTGCGGACGCGCGATCGACGAGCCTCGAGGACTATCGCGGGTACCCGCACGTGCGCGTGTTCCGCAAGCCCGAGGCCGTCACGATGGAGTTCGATGGCCACCGCGTCGGGTTCCTCATGCTCCCGTACATCCACCCGGAGCAGGTCCTCGAGCTGGCGAAGGGGAAGGTCGACGAGGTGCTCACGCTCGAGGAGGCGTACGTCGCGGCCCGCGCCCTGTGGCGGGAATGGATCCGACGACGCGCGGACGAGATGGCGGGCGCGGAATTCCGCGTCCTCTGCGGGCACTTCTACGTTGAGGGTGCGCGGATCGCGAGCACGACGTATCTTGAGCACATCCCCGGGGAGTTCGGCTTCACGCGGGACATGATTCCGGATCCCGTCGACCTCGCGGTGTTCGGCCACATCCACCTCCACCAGATGCTGTGGGACAAGGTCGTGTACACGGGCGCGCCAGAGCGGATCGATTGGGGCGAGAGGGGCGACCCGAAGGGGTTCGTCGCCCTGAGCGTCGAGACGAAGTCGTGGGAGTTCGTCGAGCTCCCCGCACGGGAGATGATCCAAGTCGAAGTAACAGTCCGCGAGGGCGAGGACCCCACGGAGGCAATCCTCGCTGCGGTCCCCGAGCGCGTCGCGGATGCGCTAGTTCGCCTCGCGATTACGATTCCGGAGGCGATACGCCTTCGGGTCGACGAGCGGAAGATCGCGGAGCGGTTGCGGGAATCGTTCCACTATGAGGTCCGGTGGATCGCCGCGGTTCGTGAGAGGGCGATGCTCACGGAGTACACGCTCGACCCGCTGAAGCTCCTCGGCGACTTCATCGATCAGAACTTCGCGGGCGATTCGCGGAAGGATGCGATCCTTGCGGAGGGTGGGAAGATTCTGCGTGAGGTCCTCGGATGAAGGCAGACGATGTCGTCGAGGCCCCGATCGAGGCCGCATCCGCGGTCGCCGCGATCGCGGAGGGCTTCGTGATCGAGGAGATCGAGATGAAGGGGTTCATGCGGTACCTCGAGAAGACGGACCCGCCGATCCGGCTCCCCGAGAAATTCACGGTGATCACGGGCAAGACGGGGGCGGGGAAGAGCTCGATCCTTGACGCGATTACGTTCGCGCTGTACAAGGCGACGACGCGGACGGACCCGCCCGCGAACGCGACGATCGACGAGATCTGTCGGCCCGGCGGCCACGTGCGCGTTGCGTTCCTCCAGGGAGAGGACCGGTACGACGTGAAGCGGGGCTTCACGACGAAGAAGGAGCCGTACCTCGAGCTCCTCCGCAACGGCGAGCCGATCGGCGGGTCAATCCCGGAGCGGGAACGCGCGGTCCGGGATATCGTCGGGCTCGACTACGCGGGTTTCTGCAACTCCACGTTCGTCCGCCAAGAGGAGATGAAGGACCTCGGCTCCCAGCGGGGCTCCGATCGGCTTCTGATTTTTCAGAAGCTGTTTCGCCTCGAAACGTTCGAGCGGGCGCAGGCCCGAGCAAAGGAGCGGTACGATGAGGTCGCCCAACAAGTCGAGGCCCAAGAGCGGGAGATCGCGACGCGGGCGGAGCGCCTGGCGAGACTTCCCGCGCTCCGGGAGGACCTTGTGAATCTGGAGAAGGAGAGCGCGGCCTTCGTGGCGCGCGCGGCCGATCTCACGAAGGATGTCGAGGCGGCGACGGCCGACGTGAACCGGCTCGAGACAAAGCACACGGCGTTCGTGCAGGCGCAGGCGGCGATCGCGCACGCACGGAAGCGACTCGACGAGCTCGATGTCCGAATCACATCCGTCGCGCAGGACACGGAACGTACCGAGCGCCTGAAGGCGGAGATTTCGCTCTTTGAGGACGAGACGCAGCACTACGAAACGCTCCAGGAGCAAGGGGACCGCCTGAAGGACCTCCAGCAGCGGCACCAGCTCATTCTGAAGGACCGGGAGGCGACGTACCAGCGACGCCGGGACGCACAGGTCGAGCACGAGCGGGCACTCAAGCAGCTCAGCGAGAAGCTGTTCGCGACGGAGCGAAGAATCGCGGAACTCCGGACGGACATCTCGAGGGAGGAGGCGTTCGACCTCCTCCGCCAAGACGGCGCGCTCACGGAGCGCATCGCTCGCATCGAGAAAGAGCTCGTGTGGCTTGCGGAGCGGCCCGAAATCGTGAAGGAGCTCGAGTTCGAACATCGCAAGGCGGGAATTCAGCTCGAGCGGGCGCGCGATGGAGTCGGCAAGATCAACGAGGACTCGTTCCTCCTCTCCGAACTGAAACGGCAGATCGAGGAAGTCAAGAACGACATCCGGCGGGAGAATGAGACGGTCACCGCCCGGATTTCGGAGTTCGACGCTCAGCTCGACGCGCGAGATCGTGAAGTCGCGAAGGTCGGGTTCACGGATGAAGCACGGAAGCGGCTCGGAGAAATCCGGGACCTCCTCGCGAAACTGAAACCGAAGAGGGACGCGCTCGAAGATTCGAAGCGGAAGCTGCGGGAGACGGGTGACCCGTCGAAGCTCCTGGAGGACCTCAGAGCGCAGCGGGAGGCCCTCGGGAGGGAGCTCTCGCAGTCCGAGATCGCGTTCGGAGACCTCCGGGCCGCGGAGGCCGAGTACGTGGCGGCCCGCGAACGATTCGAGGAGCTTCGGGGGACACTGGAGGATGTGAAGGTGTCCGCGTCCCGCGCGGGCGCGCTCCTCGCGGAGCGCAAGAACACGATCACTGAACTCGAGGAGGACGCGCGACGGAACGAAGCGGCGGCCGCGAAGCTCGAGTCGATGCAGAAGGAGCGCGAGGTCCTCGCGATCCTCAAGGATCAGGTGTTCCACAAGAAAGGTGTCGTGATGTACGCCGTGAACCAGCTCCTGCCGGAGCTCGCAATCGAGGCCTCCAAGAACCTCGGCGACCTCACGGACGGACGGTTCTCGAAGATCCGGCTCGAGACGTACGAGGAGGGGAAGGGGCATGGGATCCGGATCCTCGTCGAGGGCGTCGACGGACAGTGGCACGACGTCGGTGAGTTCAGTGGCGGGGAGAAGACGCAAATCAACGCGGCCCTCCGCTTCGCGATTGCGCGGGAACTCGCGTCGATGCCCCAGGTCGGCCGGACGTATGGCCGGATGAAGACCCTGTTCATTGACGAGGGCGACCTCGGATCGCTTGACACGGAAACGTCGCGGGACCTGTTCGTCACGAAACTGTTCAAGATGGGCGAGTTCTTCGACAAGGTCATCCTGATCACGCACCTCACGGAAGTCGCGGACAAGTTCCCAGGGCGGATCCGCGTGTCGATGACGCCGGAGCAGGAGTCCCGAGTCGAGATCGTGTCATGACCTTCGTCGACGAGATGCGACAGGAGCTAGCGAAGGCGCTACAGGCCCACGTCAAAGTCCCGATTCCAGACGAGGAAGTGCCGGAGTTCCACCCGATTACGCCCGCCGCGGACGTCCGGGAGATGGTCGCGGTCGACGGCTCCTACAGCTTCCTCCTGAACATGTCGAGCTGGTGGCTCGCCCTCGTGTCCGTCGGGCTCCTAAAGTTCAGCTTCGACGGGGAGGCGTATCACCGCCATAAGCATCGGCTCGAGCAGCGGATCATCGCGGTCTCGACGTGGGAAGAGTACGTCCAGACGCAGGACGAACTCCATAAGGCCCTCTTCGAGTTTACGCAGAAATCCGCGGAGCAGCACCGGGACATGGTGAACGAATTTCGGAGGCTCATCGAGGGCCAGCTCGCAATCAACTTCGCAGCGGATGAGAAAAACGGGATCGTCGCGGTCGACGGAGCCCTCCAAGAATTTCCGAAGCGATTTGAGTTCATGGAGCGGCTCGTGAAGCTGTGCGAGGACCGCGGTCACATCCTCGTCGGAATCTCGAAGGATTCCGCCCTCCATGGCTTCGGCAACGTCCTCACGGACGAGGACTTCCTGAAGCGATGCGAGGACCGGGTGGACCCCGGCCCGGCTTTCGTCCGGGCGGCGCAGGCCGTGCAGTCGACGCAGAAGGGGCTCCTATACGGCGATGTATTCTACGCGAAGTTCCACGAGAAGGCACCGAAATGGTTCCGCGTCGACATCGGGACGTTCCGGAAGGAGCCGGAGTACGTGTTCGGCCAGATCGCGCCGTACTGCCGCTCCCTCATCTCGATCGGATATCCGCTGCCGCTCCTCGAGGCCCACCGGATGGCCGTCACGGTGCGGCAGATGCGGAGCGCGTACCTCGAACTCCTGATCCGGACCGCGACAAAGATGGGAATGGACATAAAGCAGGTTCTTGATGGGCTCACCGCGATGGAGGGCCGTCGGCAGACGGCCTTCCACGAGTACCTGGATCGGATCTCGAGGGGCCTCCGATGAAGATTGGCGAAATCGTGTCCGCGAGCGTGATCAACGGGCTCCTCGCGAAGCTTCAGCTCCCCGTGCCCGAGGAGCTCCGGATCGCGTACCCTGTGATCGTCGAAGGGAAGCGGTACGACTTCTACTGCCTCGTCGAGGACATCCTGAACGAGGAGAGCGAGGTCGCGAAACAGCTCGCGGGATCCGCGATCGCAGACGCCGTGCTCCCAACCGGGGCGAGCGACGAGTCGTATGGGGGTCCGATCTTCTACTCCATGGCAAAGCTCCGGCCGATTCAGCTCATTGACAAGGAGACGGGGCGGCTGAGCGAGCCGCAGACAATCCCGCCGTACTTTGCGGAGTGCCGCCACGCAACGAGGCAGGACGTGGACCTCCTTTACGAGATCACGGAGAAATCCGCGCCGATTGGGACGATTTCCGGCGTCGAGAAGTTCTACGTCCACATCGATTTCGGGAAGCTCGTCGAGAAGCCGTTCGCGATCTTCGGTCGCACGGGCACGGGCAAGTCGATCCTGAACAAGCTCATCTGTTGCGGAATCGTCGCAAAGGACGCGGGGAGCGTCCTCCTGTTCGACATGCACTCCGAGTACGGCGTGTACTCGAAGACGGACAACACGTACGGCCTGAAGTACTGGTTCCCGGAGAAGGTCGAGATCTTTTCCCTAGACCCGAAGAACAGGGAGGCCCATCCGTTCCTCCTGAACACGAAGGAAATCACGCCGGAGGACCTCATCGTCGCGCTCCAGAATCTCAGCCCCGCGATGGTCGACGCGCTTTACCAGATTGACAAGGCGAAGGGCGACGCGGACCTCGTCACCGCGATCCGACGGATGTCCGCCGAGGAGCTCGGGGAGGAGCGGGCGCACGAGATGTCCCTCCAAGCCCTGAAGCGCCGCGTGGGACGCCTCGATCGCCTTCCGTTCCTGAGCCCGACAGGGAAGGACGCGTTCAACCAGATCGTCTCATTGATCCGGGATGGAAGATCTGTCGTCCTCGACTTCGGAGACTTCGGGACGGACCAGATGGTGTACCTGTTTGTCGCGAACGTGATCTCGCGCCGACTGTTCGAACTCTACACGGAAAAGAACGCGGAGTTCCCGCGGCTCATCCTGTTCCTCGAAGAAGCGCACAAGTTCCTCGACCCCGCCGTGGCGGACCTCGCGCCGACGTTCACCCGGCTCGCACGGGAGACGCGGAAGTTCAACCTCATCCTCGCCCTGATCGACCAGCGGCCCGCACGGATCAGCGACGAGGTCCGGAGCCAGCTCGCGAATCGGTTCGTGATGTCCCTGAAAGAGCCGAGCGACGTCGAGTCCGCGTTGGCGGGCGTGCCGGACAAAGGGATGTGGACGAACATCCTCTCGAAGATCCCCGTCCGCACGGTCGCAGTGATGGGCGACGCGATTCGGATTCCGACGGTGATCGACGTGATGGACTACGACGACGAGCACGTGCAGGACCGCATTGTTGGCCACGATCGGCTGACGGAGGACAAGCTCCGGAAGATCGCGGGTAAGGCCGACGAGGTGTTCGGCTCGTAGGCCTCCCATGGCGTCGCCCAACGTGCCAAGCTCTCCATAGCGGTCGCCGTATGGCGGGTCAAATCCTATCCGTTCGACCGCCCTTGCCGTCCTCGTGACACTCGTGACCACGGTCCGGGAAAGTGCGGCGGACGTGGTGCCCGAGGCCTGTCTCCACGAGGATCTTGAATACCGGGGAGCAGGCGGACGTGCGAAGTACTACCGCTGCCAGGTCTGCGGTGCGGGCATCATCGCGAGCAACGGGCGGGTATGGCTCCTGCGGAGATCCGCGTCCCCGACACGACCCATCGCTTAGCCGCCGCTAGGCCGCGACACCGACGAACGGCGCGATCCGCTCGGCGACGGAGGAATCGTCGAGTGCCGCGGTGACCTCCGACCAGTTCACGAACGGCCGGGCCCGGACGATCCGCGCGGCCCGCTTCGCGCCGATGCCCGGAAGCGCTGTAATCGCCCGGAACGACGCGCGGTTGATGTCGAGCGGGTACTCGATCCCGGTCAGCGACCGCTGTCCATGGCTCGTGACCTTCACGTCGATGAACCGGTTCAGCGGCGCGTCGTACGGGATGCCGACGAGAATGGCGTATGTCCCGATCTGGCGCCCGAAGGTCGTGTGGCCCTCGTGGAGCTCGAGGAACACATCCTTGAGCACGGTGCCCTCGGGCACGGTCCGACCGAGCATTTCGTGGTCGATCGTCGTCCTCACGAGCTCCTTGAACCGGCGGAACTCCCGGTACAATCCCGTCGGCTCGAACTCTTTCCGAACTGGCCGCACCTGCCGGATGTTAATCCGACGGACCCAGAGGTCCTGCTCGAGGAGCCGCTTGAGGAAGGCGAGGTTCAGGTCGAACGTCTTCGTCGTCTCACCTGTGAGACCCGCCACGAAGTTGAGCCCGGGCAGGAGGCGCGGCAACCCGTTCTCGCCCCGCTCTCGCCCGATCGAGTTCACCATGCGAATCGCCTCGAGGCATCCGTCCGCGTCGATGTTGAGGTTGTTCGCCTCTGTGACCGCAGGGTCCGCGGTCTCGAGGCCGAAGGAGAGGGAGTTCCCCGGAGTGGAGTATCGGACAAGGAGGCGAAGCGCCTCGATCGCTTCCTCCGGGTGGGCGATCATCATCGCCGGATCCCCGTTGTCCGTGTGGAAGACTTTCGCTTCCGGCGCAGCGACCCAGAATCCTACGAGGAGTTCGCGAATCGTGGAGACGTTAATCTGCGGGGTCGGGGAGGATCCAAGGCCAATCGCGTCATAGCTGAAGAAGTCCGCCTGGCCGCCGAGGCGGAAGTTCACCGCGCCGAGCTCTGCGAGACGGCGGACCTCCGCGAGAACGCGCTCCACGGGCCGGAACTTCGGCTTCCCATACATCGGCTCGATGCAGAACGAGCAGCCCTTGTTCACGTACCGGACGCAACCCTTCGACGTGTCAAGCTCGACGATGAGGGGATCCGGGAAGTCCGGGTGATCGCGGATCACGTCCGCGCCCTGGA
>DATESQ010000059.1:0-54057 GCA_035283985.1 Thermoplasmata archaeon
CGCGTATTTCGGAGGCGAGGGCACAGCTCTTCGGGGGCGTCGGAGAACGTAGATGGCCAGGAATGACAGGACGATCGCGACGAGGAGGATTGCGAATGCCAGTGGGAACGGAGATCCGCCGCGATGTTCCAGGACGACCACCTGTGAGAACGCATAATACTCGCCGGCCACTTGAGAGGATACGGAGAGTTCGACCGTGAGCGACCCGGCGGTCGCCAGGAATTGCGGGAGAGGCAAGGAAATCTCGAAGAGCGTCCCGGGTTCGCCCGAGGCAGTCTTGCCGACGCCGAGCGGGTACAGAGGCGTCCAGGCGACAGACGGCCGGGTCAGACCGGCGGCGGGGTTGTGACCCGTAATCCTCGCGGAGAGGGTCCATGGACCGGCACCTGTGGGGAACGTGCCTGAAATTCGTAGCGAATCCCCAATGATGGCGGGGCCAATGACCGCGGTCATGCGATGCGCCACGGGAACATCGGGCCCATCGCTCGCGGTAACCCACGAACCGGCGACCTCTGCGGCGATGTCCACGGTAATCACGGCGAACGGCGGAACGAATCGCACCTCGACCTCTCCGGAGGCGCTGGTCAACGAGCTGCCATACGTGATCATCTCGGAGCGTGTGTAAGCGTAGTAGTACACGGGCATCCCAGCGAGCGGTGTTCCATTGTCGCGGACACTGTACCGTAGGACGGCGGTCTCCCCGAGAACCATGAGGTCGAACGGATTCTCGCGGCGGATCTCAAGTGGCCCGTTCGCCTCCGCGGGGACAGATATGGATCCCTGGAAGCCCTGGACGTCGGTTGCCGCCGCAACGGTGCCCGTCAGGACCACGCGAGTCGAAGCATTGAGCGGGACCTCGAACCGTACGGCTCCTTCAATATCCGTCAAGCCGGTCTGGGAGCCCTGGAGGGCGGGAAAGCCCGCGTAGGCTACGGAGACGTCTGCGGCCACAACTGGCGATCCGGTCCGGTTCGCAACGTAGACCTCGAAGATTGCGGCCGTCGTATTCACCTGTACAGTGTGGTACCAGATCTCGAGCGGTTCTGGAAAGTCGACGCGGACCGATGCCCCTGTGCCGATTCCGTAGTTTCCCAGCTGGGCGAGGATCGAGAAATCAACGATCGCATCGCGACGGATCCCTTGCGGCACCTCGTAGTCCACCGCGTACCGGCCGACGTCGATCCGTCCGAGCGGAAGCGGAACCGGCTGCCGGGCAGGACCCAGGCTCTCGCGAACGAGCGCCTCCAGCTGAATTGTGTCCGGATCCTGGGGCTGGCCATACGAGGAGGTCTCGACGGAGATATTCACCAGCTGTCCGGGACGTGCCAAGACCGTGCTCGGACGTATCCGCACGGAAATGGGGTGCTCGATCGAGATCGAAGCGCGCCCAGTAATGGACTGCCCACCAATCTCCACGGTTGCCCGAACGGAGATCTGTGGGGCGTCGGTGATCTCAAGGCTTCCCGAGTACACGCCCGTCGCGACACGCAGGAGTGAAATCGTCGTCGAGGGGAACTGCTCGGTTCTGACCGAGACTGAAGTGGGATCGACTGGAACCCCCCTGTCGAACGCATACACGGTCACTTCGACGGTGTCCCCAGGTCGTGAGGGCTGTGGATCCACGAGGACGAGTACCTTCGCGGATTCCGTCTGACCTAGGGCGGAGAATCCGGAGAGAAGGACCGAGCCGAGGAGAAGCACAACGAGCCAGAAGCGACGCGTCTCTGGAACCCCCCAAGGTGGGCTGGTATGCGATAACGGAAGATAGTGATATCGCTCATACTTCGAAACGTGGCGCTGAGCCAGCGGCTACGGCCAGCTTCAGAGGAATCTCGTGACAGCGCTCGCTGTTGTCCTGATTGCGCGGACCGCGAAGGACTTTATTGTTCGGATCAGTAACCTGAACGGATGAAACGTAAGGAGCGACCGCCGAAGGACGCCCGTCCGAAGGAGCACCGGTACCGCCACGGCGGCCGGAAGGGGCGACGCTCGAGACGGTCGTAGAATCCCAGGAAGCCTAGAAAGGCTGCGCGGCCCTATTTGAACTCGAACTTGGGGAGAAGTGGTTCCAGAGGATCGGGCTTATCGTCCTCACGTCTCCGATTGCTTTTCCGCCTCTCCCAGAGGATTTTCAGAGAGAGGAGACCCAAGATCCCGCCGGGGATGATGAACCACAAGTAATCAAGGAGATAGACCCAAATCGAGGGCGGCCGTTCGACGTAGAGGACATAGTGAAGGGTTAGGTTGCGATCAATCAAGTTCAGCCACTGGGGCATGTAGAAACCCGCTGCAACGATCGCGACATCCGCCTGGAATAAAGTCTCGGTCACGTTGAGGATTTCGCGGACGCCGCCTGCGGGGATGTGGTTGTGAACACTGAAGGACACTAACTCGCCCGCGGGATCCGAGACGTTGTACCGGATGTGAAGAGTGTTCCCCTGGGCCCCGCTAAGGCCAAACGCGTGGAGGTAGGCCTGCGGGGTGCCCGCCGGTCCAAGCACGACGTCCCCCACCAGCGTCTCCACAACGGTCCCGCTATGAGGGGTGCTACCGTGGGCCGACACGGACGGACTCAACGCGAGGATTAGCAAGGTCGCCAGGAAAGCAAAGAGGGTTCGGACGAAGGGACGCTTCATGCTGAACATCCCATCACACGCATGAGATATACGTCCTTCGTCCGCACACGATCGCGTGGAAGGATGGCCTCAGTCGCCACCTTGTCCCACGCGGTCCCGGGGTTGGAGCCGAGATCTCCTTCGTCACAATCCTTGCCGCAATGTCGTCGAGCCGTGGCATCTCGCTGCGGGGCCGTCGGGCCCACGACCGGCGTCAAATTGAGAGGCTTGTTCATCTCCACGGCGATTTTCCGCAGCCACCAACGTTTGGTCCCACGATATATGGGGGAGACACGCGGAACCGAAGGAAGTCGCCTCGCAGGAGCCGTGACGTGGCGAGAGGCGTCGTGCATCGCGACCCAGACCACGGGAAGGACGAAACGCGGCCACGTCATGAATTTCCCACCACCACGTGAAATACTGAATGGATATCGAACCCCTCCGCCCGCGAGAAGCGGATGTCGATCCGCCAGGTGCCAGGCATCGAAAGGGCGGGGGTGTCCACGAAGAAATGGTTGCCATGGGGTCCTTCGAGCAGGACGGCCTGAGGCGGGAACGTACGGTTCTGGAGCGCAAACGTCAGGCTCGCGTTCCGCGCGTTGTTGTAAGGCGCCCCGCTCGCAGCATCCCATACCTGCAAGGTGAACGTGTACACGCCTGGCACGGTGGGCGTCGGCTCGATCTGAAAGTCGAGTCGCAGACCCTCGACGGTCCCTTGGAGGAGAAACACGCGTCCGGCTCCGCCAAACGAGGCGGCTGGGACCGTCACTGTGAGGACGGCCGCGAGGAGGAGAACCGCGGCTCCCAGGGCCGCCTCGAAGCGTACGCTCCGCGTTACCGCCGAGACGGAGGGCGCAGGGCCCTCGGGGCCGGACATGGCGGGGACCCAGCGGTAGCGGTTGTAGGCCCCCAGGGCGACCATCGGAGCGAAAAAGGAGATCTTCGCAAGGATGACCCATCCGTAGGGCGTGGCCACGAGGCCCTCAACGCTGCCGACCAAGATCGCGCTGAGGAGGATTCCCGCAACGAGGATGAGACCGACGGAATAGAAAGCGAGACGGGAGAAACGGGTGAGTACATTGGCCGCATACGCTTGGGACCCATTGGCGCGCAGCCACCGTCGGACCCGGAGGACCGCGAGGAGGCCACCCACCCAGAGGGACACCCCAAGGAGGTGGGCGGAATTCGCGAGGGGGCCAAGAGGCCACCACGCTTCCGCTGCGGCACTGTGCGTGCCAAGGCTGCCCGCCACGATGGCTGCTGCCGCGAAGGCTCCGGCGGTGCGGAGTCGGAAGGGGGACCATGCGAGTGCCTTCCGGTCCGGGGACCGAACGAGGGCGCTTGAAAGGAGGATGACTAGGCCCACGCCGAAGGCCAGGCGGGCGGCAGCGGACGCGAGGAACGGCGAGCCGACAACATCCGAAAAGGTCGAGGGAGGTCGGAGGGCGAGGGTCCAAAGCCACATTCCGGCCGCACCGGCGCAGAGGGCAACAGCTCCAATGCCAGCCAACCGCGCGAGCGCGCGATAACCCTGCTGATGGGCATCCATAGACCCGGAATCCGCAAGGGCCTCGGCGGGTAGCCAAGCGAAAAGGACCAATGCCACGGTCCCCAAGGCAGTCGCGAGGCCGATGAACGTGAGGAATCGGAAGGCGACCTCGAGTGGCGAGATTGAGGCCTGCGCGGGTCCCATCGGCGGAGGCAGGGGTCCGGGCAGGCTCCCGTCTGGATTCTGAAGGGCGAAGGAAAAAGATCCGGCACTGAAATGCCCGTCCACCGCGGAGACGACGCCCCACGTGACCGTGTAAATCCCAGGGCTAATCCGGTCCAACGTCGCCGTGATTGCGCGGGGGTCCGAAGTGGAGACCGCCGCGGGTCCACTCTGCATTTGTTGCCCGGACGAATTCGTCACGCGGATTGAGGGTGTCCCCTGTTGAACCGCCTCTGAGAAGGTGACCGCGATGGATGTCGGGGGTTGTGCGAGAATTCCGTTCGCGGGCGGATCTGACGCGATATAATCTCCATGAGCTCGCGCGGCGTGGGCGAGGCTGGCCGCGAGGCCGATCAGCACGATGCCAGCTAGGACGACGACGTGGGCTCTCATGGTTTCTGGTCCGTTCTTCGCCAAGCGAAGACACCGACAGCCAGACCGACCGTTCCGATAACCGCTCCGGCGACCGCGAGGGCTAGGGCCGCGCCAAGCTGTGCGCGGAGGGCCGTGTTTTCCGCCTCCACGGCGCCAATCGCCTGATCGAGTTCCGGTGGCGTCGGATCATCTACCGGGAATTCGAAGTCAGACCGGCCCGCGACAGCCTCGATTTCTTGCGTAAAATTGACGGTCGTGCCGTTGAGAGAGCCCTCGACCCGGACCGAGTACGAACCTTCCCGAGTTGGGATCACGGGGAACGTGTACCCACCCGGCTCGCTAAACAAGGGCTCCAGACTGCCGACCATGGAAGCGGGGCCCGTCAACAAGGTCACAGTAAGGCGGTCCTGCACGCCGACGACGGGCGTGCCGTTCACCACCCAAGAAAGGCCCAAAAACACGCCATTCAAAAGGCCGACGATCGGCGGTTCCTCCAGCCACCCGACCTCGAATTCGTACGGTCCTACCTCTACATGTGTGTGAGCGGCGGAGGGCGGGGCGCTCGCGAGGAGCGATACCGCCGTGCCGATTAACACAAGCACCATAATTAATGTCGCATGGCGTCGCCCGGACATTCCAGCACCGCCGAGGAGCAAGCGCCTTGGTCCTCATCCCGCTTATGGCGCAAGCGTGAAGCAGTTCGGGTCCTCGAACGAAAGCGCCAAGAGGCGGGTTTGCGTTCAACGGGTCGGGTAGGGTGGTGTCGATCCATATTGGCCTGGAGATTGCAGGTGCCCTGATTGCTCTCGTGCCGATCGTGGGGATTGCTCGTGCGTATCGGGATGCCCACTCCCGCAGGCTGGCCCTCGCCTTGATCGCCTTCATCATCCTCGAAGTCCGACTTCTTGGCCTCGTTCTCCTCCACACCGTGATCGCAACGGACCACTACTTTGAGGAAATCCTCGACTTCGGCGGCGACCTAGCGGTCATGACCGCTTTCGCATTGGCCTTCTTGTATGGGACCCGGTGGTCGTTTGGGCGAATCGATGCTGAGCACTCGTGAACGGATCCTGGCGCTCTTGGAGAGGGAGCCTGGGGTGTATCTGCGGGAACTCTCCCGGCGGCTCGACGTCTCCTTGGCGACCGTCCGCTACCACCTCGCGGAGATGGAGCGGGACCGGAGGGTCGTGGCGCAGCGGGCGGGAGCGTTCCTGCGGTTGTTCCCTTCGGAGGGCCTTTCGCGCGACGACTACCCGTTGGTCTCGGCAATACGCGTGCGCGGCCAGCGAAAAGTTCTCGCCGCCCTGCTCCGGCTCCGGAGCGCGCAGTACTCCCAGCTTCAAGCGGCAGCAGGGCTCGCGTCCGCGTCGCTTTCCAAGTGCCTGCGACATCTTCTGGATGTGGGCTTCGTGGTCCAAGACGAGAAGCGCCGATACCGCTTGGCGGACGCTGACATGGTCCGCACGCAGCTTGCGGTGTTTCGAAGTCGTTTCCCCGATCTCCTTGCGGACGCGGCTCGAGAGATCTTTGACGAGATTGCCTGATCTGGCCGTCTGTTCCTTGGAATCCACCGGCCGAAGGAAAGAGTCCTTGCGAGCTATCGCCACGGCAGCCTCATGTCCGATGATATCGAACCCAGTGGAAGGGTCTGAACAACGAGATTCTCCTTTTCTAGGAAGAGGGCGCCGTCGTCCGGATTTGAACCGGAGACCACCCGGTTAACAGCCGGGAGCTCTACCAGACTGAGCTACGACGGCCCGAGCACGCCAAACAGGGGCCCGCTAAAAAGGTTGCCGGGGTCAGAGTTGAAATCGTCGCGAGGCCGCAACCACGAGCCGGTCGAAGGACACGAGGATGCCGATGGCGTAAGAAATCGCAATCGGCCATGCGACCACGCTCCAAGGTCCGGGCCAAGACGCAAAGAGCGCGAGGGCCACCGCAGGGGCTCCCGCCGCAAGGGCGATGAGGGGGACGACGAGGAACGGGATGACCGCCTTCAGGGAGAACGCATCCGTCGGGATCTTCACCGCGGCGAACACGACGACCGCCGCACCGCAGGCTGCGAGCGACATCAGCGTCGCGGCGAGCGCCCCGAGGATGGAAACCGCTCCTCCCGCGACGGCCCCGATGACGGCGCCGGCCCCGGTCAGGATCAGAAACGTCCGGTACATGCCGCGGAAGTACGTACCGAAATAGCGCGGGGACATCGCGACGGTCCACAGGTTCGCCCGATCCATCACGTTCCAGTTGAACGCGAGGATCACGGGGATCATCACGGCGACCCACCCTGTGCTGAGCAATGTAAGTTCCGAGGGCGCAGGCTGGTCGACCCGGCTCGCCGCACTGATGAGAGCCAGGACGCCCGTGATGAGCGCGACAACGAGGACGCTTCCGTCCCGGATGATTCGGGTGAGGTGGAGACGCGTCATCATCGCGAGCGGGGGGCCCTCGAGGAGATCGGGCGAGACGCGCCGCGTGAGGCGGCTGAGTCCGCGGATCAGTGCCTCCTGCTGTGCGACCTTCGACCGGAGGTTCATCTGCCCGAACGCGATCCGCATCGTCGGACGCAGGTACGGGAACACGTTGCGGGACGTCATCGCGAACCACGCGATGCCGGCGATCAGCGCGAAAGCGGTGAGAAGAAGGGTGTGCGGGAGGAGGGTCCCGCCGAACAGGAGGGCGAGGATCAGGTACGCGGCCGCCGCCGACGGAAGCGGAACGATCTGATACGAAGGAAGGAAGGGCCAAACCTGGTGACCCGCGGGGATCATGAGGAGAACCACGAGCCCGACCGCGAGGATCTTCGCCCCGCGCCGGCGGGCGGCGATCGCGAGCCCAACGGACTGCCCGAGGGCGAGGCCCGCCGCGGTGAACGCGAGGAACGCAAGGATCGCCGCCACCACCTCGCTCCCGTTCCCGAGGCGGAGTGACAAGCCCAGGCCTACCACGAGGAGCGCGGGAATCGCCAGGGCATTCGTGACCGTGAACTGGAACAGGTAGTCCGCGACGACGTACTGGCGCGGTCGCAATCGCGACGTCGCGAAGAAATCGATCTCCGCGGGGTGCGTGAGCGTCCCACCGCCGAGCGCGAAGAGGAGGTCGAACGCGAGGAACGCCGAGAGTCCCACGGCGAACAGCTCCCCAAGGTTCGCGGACTGCCAGATCGGCAATGTCGGCGCGAAGTAGCCGACGAAGAACATCGGCGGGAGAAGAGAAACCGCAAGGAGCGCGACGATGACGACCGCGCCGAGCTCGGACCGGAGGGGGCCGAAGAATTGGCGGACCTTGAACGCGTAGATCGTGAGGACTGCGCCCACGGGCTCACGACCTCCGGAACGGGGAACGCCGGCGGGGCGGCTCCGGTGTGGGGGGCTGCCCGGCCTCCTCGGTGAGCCGGAGGAACACCTGCTCGAGGGTCGCATCCGCGCCCGCCTGCGCGACACTCCGCAGCTCCGCGAGCGTGCCGAGCGCGACGATTCGGCCGCGGTGCATCACGGCAAGCCGGTCGCACAGCTTCTCCGCGGTATCGAGCATGTGGGTCGATACGATCACGGACCCGCCGCGGCGCGTGACCTCGTGGACCTCCCCCTTCAGCTCGTACTGCCCTGCGGGGTCAACCCCGGCGAGGGGCTCGTCGAGGATCAGGAGCTGCGGGTTGTGGATGACAGACGCCGCGAACGCGGTCTTCTGCCGCATCCCCTTCGAGTAAGTGACGATGAGGTCCCGTGCGGCGGACTCGAGCCCGAGCCGCCTGACGAGAGCGGTGATCCGGGCCTCGAGGACGTCTCTCGGCATGTCCCGCAGACGGCCGACGAACGCGAGGAACTCGAGTCCCGTGAGGTAGTCCGGGAGGTTCGTGGTCTCCGGCAGGTATCCGACGGCGGCCTTGTAATCGTACGGGCTCGCGAGGATGTCATGCCCGCCGACGACAACCCGCCCGTAGTCCGGTTTCAGGAGCCCGACGACGACCTTGAGGGTCGTTGTCTTCCCGGCGCCGTTCGGACCGATGAGGCCGAACACCTCCCCGGGCTCCACGGAGAGGCTCAGCCCCTCGACCGCGGGCTTCCCGTCGTACCGCTTGTGGAGGCCTTGGATCACGAGCGCGGACGAAGCCACGGGCGCGCTAGCGGGGCGAATGAGATAAAGATTCCCGGCTCGTTCAGCCGAGGGACTTCCGGAGGTCCTGGACCGTGCCGGACATCGTGTCGAGGACGCCCTTCAGGTAGTCGAGGAAGCCCTCGAGCCTCTCCGTCGTCACGGCGCCCTCCGGACTCGGCTTGATGAGGCCCTCCTGCTCGAGGATCCGCAGGCTGTACCGGACCTTGTGCTGGGGAACGTCCATCATCTCGCTCAGCCGGATGATCCCGATCGGCTCGTTCTCGCTGATCGCCTTAAGCATCTGGACATGGCGTCCGAGGAGCTTCACCTCGGCCTCAATCCTGCTCGTCAACGCGGACTTCCGGGACACGGACCGACCTCCTTACACAGAGTAGCACGGGACCATGCTACGACGTGTAGTTAAACCATCCGGTCCAGCGTTCTGGGATGTGCGTTCGTCCACCACTCCATGCGGCGATTGCTCGCTGCGCCAGCCTCGCGATCGCCAATGGAGACCGTGCGCTTGAAAGAGGCGGACGCCCACGTCGCACACGCCGTTCCGAACGAGAAGGAGCGATTCCTGGGGGTGTTCGCGCGAACCCGGATTCGCCGGGTTCAGCTCGCATCTCTCGGGAGCCTTGAGATCAGGTCGAGCACATGGCGGCCCACGTCGTTGCGGATCTCCTGGAGCTGCCGGTCCGTCTTCCCCGTCGCACCGGGAATCGACCAGTCCTCGTTCTTCCGCACCGCGCCCGCGGGACAGCGGTCGATGCAGTGGAACGTGACGACCCGCCACGCGTGGCGGATCATCTCGGGCGTGACGAGCTGAGGGATCTTTTTCGACACGTCGAGGTCGACCTCCCCCATCAGCGGGACCACCTTCGGATTCAGCACCCCGCGGGGCTCGACGCCGGCGCTGATCGCCCGCCAGCCCCGAGGCGCGTTCGCGTTGAAGAACGCCTCCGCCATCACGCTCCGGAACGAGTTCTCGATGCACACGAAGAGGACTGTCGGCACGAGGACGATGGACGCCATGGCGGGGAATAAGGACATCGCTTCGGAATCGCCTTGCCGCGAGCCCACCCTGAGTCCGGGTTCGAGTTACCCATACTTATGGGCAACTCGCCGATCCCGGCGACCTCGGCGCATGGCCTCAAGCTCGTGACTTCGCCCGCGGATGGCGTCGGCCAGCGGCCCGCTTGCTCGCAAAGATCTCGTGAATCTCGAGCGCGTTCGGGCCTGCAAACGCTTCCCGCGGCGGCGGGTCCGCGTGGGCCTCCCCGAACGCCGCGCTCGTCGTCCACCGCTCGAAGTCTTTCATCGACCGCCAGCGTGTCTGAACGACGTAGACGTCGCCCCTCATGGGGCGCAGGACTTCCGTCCCGAGGAATCCGGGGAGCGTCGCGATCGACCACTTCCGATTCAACCAGCGCCTCTCGAACGTCTCTTCCCATCCCTTCGCCACCGGAATCCGGTTCGCAACGACGATGACCATCGTAACCCCGGCGCGCCAATGGCGGGCACGCCTTAACGATTCCCGCGGCTCGGGCGATGACGACCAAGCATACCCTCAAATAACGGCGCCAAAATCGCGCGGCCCGTGAAGGCAATCGAGGCCCATGGCCTCGCGAGGCGGTTCGGCGCCGTGACCCCCCTCCACGGTGGGAAGCTCGGTGGAGACCGGGGGCTCGCCACGTTCGCGGAGTGATCCAATGGAGGAGGTCCCCGGACCCCACCTGTTCCGGCGGGTGTTCCACCTCGTGTCGCCAGTCTTCCTCGCTTACTACTGGGTTCCGGATCCGCTTCCGGGCGGGGTGGCGCGGGAGGCTCTGCTGATCCTCTTCGTCGCCACCGCGATGGCAATCGAGGTCGTGCGGATCGCCCTGCGAATCCCGATCTTCGGGATGCGCGGGTACGAGTCCGAGCGGATATCCGCGTACGCGTGGGGCACGATGGGCCTCCTCCTCGGGTTCCTGCTCTTCCCGATGATCCTCGTGATCCCCGTGTTCTGCGGGATGGCGTGGATCGACCCGCTCTGCGCGTGGTCGAGGAAGGCGAAGATGTACCCGTGGCTTCCGGCGATTGGATATGCCGCGGTGTTCGCGGGCCTCCTCTTCGCGCAGCGCGCACTCGCGATCGCTGAAGTCGTCGCCTTCACCGCGATCGCGGTCCCTCTTGCGATCCTCTCGGAGTACCCGGACCTCCGGTGGATTGACGACGACTTCCTCATGACAGTCGTGCCGCTCGTGATCCTCACGGCGGCCCTGGGTCCAATCCTCACGCTACTTTAGAATCTCGAGCTTCCCGTACCGGCCCGCACTGACCTGCAGGTTCCCCCGCCATTCCCGGACCCAGCCATTCGAGATCCGGACACGGTCGTTCACCTTCACCCGATCGATCTCCTCGTTCCACAGAGTGACCTGCACCTCGTCGCCGTCCGCGTCCTGCGCCTTGCAATCGCACACCTTGCCCGTCGCGCCAGACCGACTCGTAAACTCGCGGACTTCGCTCTTCGACGCAATCGTGAGCTCGATCGTGTCAACCTTGCTCTCTGGGCGCAGGTCCTTCGACTTCATGCGCCCGTCAGAACCCGAAAACCGCCATAAAGGTTTCCGAGCCGGCGAGACCGACGCGCGCGCCCATTTTCGCTCATTTGAGCGAACAAATATCGATAGAACCATGGGTTCCACCCGATCGGGCAGATGCCCGACACGCCATGATTTATATCCGTGCCAGTCGATAGGCCACCGGGATGCGCTCATGCAAAACCTCGAGAACATCTTCGAGAGAATCGACAACGACCTCCGGGACCTCAAGGAAGCGGAGAACACGAACACCACAGAGGTCCGGAACATCCTGAATCGCCAAGCGGAGGCGATCGCGTACCTCGTCTCCCGCGTGAAGGACCTCGAGCACCGCCTGAACGTCGAGGAGACCTGGGACGCCCGCGCCGAGGAGGTCATCCGACTGATGGCCCTCGACGACGCGAAGATCTGGAAGTTCCGGAAGCACAAGGACGTCTACGAGGAGATTGCGCGGAAGGGGGTCGCGGAGGCGGGCGAGACCCTCTGAACGCGCGGAAATCCCTCGGCGGGCGAGGACGGCCGAACTCCGACTCCTGTGGAAACCATCCCGGTTCCGATGAACCCCTCGAAGCGGAACCATCGCAGGCCCGAGTTCCTCTTGGGGACGAAACTAGGTATTTATCGCGTCCGCCCCATACGGCGGGAGGTTTAGGATGAACCGCATCAAGGTCGTGAGCGAACCCGCTGAGCTCGTCCCGATCCTTCGAGCCGTCGACACGGTGCTGAAGCGGGACGTGTTCCAGGAGGTCCTCGCGAACTGGCGGACGGCGAAGGAAATCGAGGACAAGTTCGGGAAGGACGGCGTGGCGGCGCTCCAGTTCTTCGAGAAGATGAAGCTCGTCGAAACGAAGTGGCAGACGTCCGCGGCGATGCAGCCAGAGAAGTCGTACCACGCGTTCTATTCCAGCTTCCACATCAACGCCACTGCACCTGTGCACGAGATCTCGGACGTTCTGTTCGTTGCGATGATGGCGGACAAGGACTATGCGAAGATCGAGAAACAGATCCACGACATGGTCGACGAGGAGGGGAAGTTCGCGGGCGACATCGCGGACACCCTGAAGGTTTCGCAGACGATGTTGAAGGCCCTCGTAAAGCGGTCCACGCGGCTCGACTTCCGGGGCCATCGGATCCTGCGGTACGAGGAATAGCGGATGGGCTCTGAGGGCGAATGGGAGGATGGCCCTCCGGACGCAGAACCCGTCCAGGAGGAATCCGAAGAGGTCTACGAGGAGGAGGTCGAACCCGAGGTCGAGATCGAGGAGATCCAGCCCGAGGAGGCACCGTCTCCACCCGCTCCCTCGGCGCGCGCCGACCGCAGCGTATTCGCGACGCTCTCCGGCCTCGGCTTCTTCGTCGTGGTCCTCCTGCTCCTCTTCACGGTGCTCCCCGCGGGCCTCGGGGTCCTCGGGCTGACGATCCTCGGGATGGCAATTGGGACCGCGATCCCATACCTCTGGATGGTCGATGACCTCCGCGTACGACCGCGACGCCTCCGGCGGAGCCACGCCCGATTCCTCGCGGGCCCGCTCATCGGCGTCCTCGCGATCGTCTTCTACGGCCTCTTCGTCCTCGCGAGCTCGAGCTGGATTCTCCTGATCTGGACGATCGGTGTCGTCGCGATTACGGCAGGCTCGGTCGCTCTGTTCCTCTACTCGATGCTGTGGGGAGAATGATCACCGTCCTCCGGCTAGGGCACCGGCCCGGCCGGGACCCTCGGGTCACGACGCACGTCACGCTCACGGCCCGCGCGTTCGGCGCGGACAAGGTCCTCGTGTCGACGAAGGACCCGGTCCTTGAGCGGACCGTCCGTGCCGTCGTCACGAAGTTCGGCGGGTCTTTCGAGGTCGAGACGGGCGTGCAATGGCGGCGCGTGATCGAGACTTGGCGGGGGCCCGTCGTCCACCTCACGATGTACGGCGAGGCCCTCGACGCTGTCCTTCCGAAGATCCCGCCCGGCGAGGATCTGCTCCTCGTCGTCGGTGCGACGAAGGTTCCGCGGGACGTCTACGATCTCGCGACGTTCAACGTGGCGGTCGGGAACCAGCCCCACTCCGAGGTCGCCGCCCTCGCCGTGTTCCTCGATCGGTTCCTCGCCGGAAAGGAACTTACGCGGACGTTCGCGGGCCGGATCGGAATCGTGCCGTCGAAGCGAGGCAAAACCGTCGTCGAGTCCGAATCGTCCCACCGGAACCGTTAGTGGCGAAGCCTTATCTGGGCCGCCCAAATCGGCGTGACGTGCGGGCCATCCTTGCGATCGTGCTTGCGATCCTCCTCCTGTTCTCCGGCGGTGTCCGTGCACCCCTCGGACCCGCGATGGACGCCCCCGCGTGGTCAATCGGAGATTTCTGGGAGTACTCCTTCAACACCACGTTCGAAGGCACCGTATCGCTTGACGGACGGGCGCGCGCCGACGTCCTCAGCGTCCGCAACGTGACCGTCGCCGGCGTGTCGCAAGATGTGTACGTGATCGACACGCTCGGCACGGGAATCCTCGAGGGCGTCTTCGCGTCGGAGTCGGGGACGATCCCCGCACGGGGGGCGTGGAACCTAACGGGGGAGCAGTTCATCACAGTGGCCTCCCGGAAGATCGTGAAGACCCTGATCGACATCCGGGCCTCAGGCGAGGCGCAGGTCCCCCTCTTCGGGACCGCCGGGTTCACGTTCCAGTGGTGGAACTCGACGACGTACCGCGTTGAGGCGGACGCGTGGACGTATCCTGTCCCGCTCGGGAGGTCGGCGACGGTCACCCTCAACAGCTCGTGGACGACCGGGGCGAACTTCACCCTCGCCAGCCTCCTCACGCTGAGGGACAGCGATACGGGCGCGGCAACATACGACCTCATCCTCGAACTCATCACGACGGCGAGCGTCGCGGTCCCCGCGGGGACGTTCGAGGTCTACGTGATCGCCGAAACCGGGTCGGACGGGAGCCGCGAGGAGTTCTACTACGCGCCCGCGGCGGGGAACAACGCGCGGACCGTCTCGTTCAACGGAAACGGCGAGGAGGTCAGCCGGACGGAGCTCCTCGCGTTCCGATACCAGGCCGCGGGACCGAAGCCGGACCTCGTCCTCCTCGGGGGCCTCGTCGTCGGCGGAATTGGCGTCGCGGCGGTCCTTGGGATCGTCGGCGTCCGGGCCCTCCGTAGGCGGAAGGCCCGCGAACAGGAGCTCACGCCCCCGAGCTTGCGCGAGCCGCCTACATCAGGTCCCTAAGGGAGACCGGGGATTCCTCGAGCTTTACCTTCACGAGGTGGCGGGTCGTCTTCGGCGGGAGCAGGTTCCCGGTCCGGCCACGCTCAAGGACCTCCTCCTTCGTAACATGGTCCACGGAGGCGTCCGGCCACGTCGTCACGCCGACTTCCTCGGAGAAATAATCGACGACGTACGACGGGACCCGGACGCAGCCGAGGGCGCGGAGTGCCTCGTGGCGATGGTGCCCGTCGAGGATCACATGGTGGCTTCTCTCGACGAGGATCGGGAGCTTTAGCTTCCCGTCGCGCTTGATCTCTGCAATGAGGGCGTTCAGAAGGTCGGGACGCGTCCGCTCGTGCGGCCGAAGCTCGTCGATGTCGAGCAACTCCAGGGACGGGTTCACGAGGGCCCCACCCGCGATGCCGGCGCCGACATCCATCGCGAGAAACGGACCCCTTTGGATAAACGTGTCGTCCTATTTTGCGGAAACCGCGGGAGGTGCCGCGACGGGGGCCGGGGCGGGGCCTTTCTTCAGGCTCACCCGCTTCGGGAAGTAACGGAGGATCACGATGTCGCCGACGCTCTGGATCCAACGGTACGGAACCGACACCGCGCGGCCGCTCTCCACGAGCAGGGGGTTCGTCTCTCCGACGAATATCCCGTCGACCTCGCCCTTCTCCACGTCCACGACCAGGTTGTTCACGTTCCCCAGGAAGACGCCGTGGTTTGTGTAGACCTGGAGGCCGATGACCTCAGAAATCTCCTCGAGCGTTCACTCACCATCCCTTGGCCCGCCGTATTTGACATCGGTGATATGAAAGCTTCGGTGGCGAACGTCCAGAACTTCTTGACGACAAAATTGCACTGATCGTTGGTGATGAGGCCCTACACGATCGCGGCAGCGACGTCCTCAAGGATCCGGTCGCAGTACTTGCAACGCAGGCGGACGGGGTCTTTCCCCATCACCGCGAAGTCCGACTCCACGGGCTCCCGCAGGTTCGTGATGCAGTTCGGGTTGGCGCACCTCAGGATCCCGACGGCTCGGTCCGGCATCCGAACCTTGTGCTTCTCTGCAACGTTGTAGTTCCGGACCACGTTCACCGTCGCGTTCGGCGCGATGAGCGCGATCTTGTCGACCTCCTTCGCGCTCAGCTCGCGGTCCTCGACCTTCACGATGTCCTTCCAGCCCATCGCCTTCGAGGGCACATGCATCGCGACCGTCACGGTCGACGACACGCTCCCGCCAATCCCCAGGATCTTGAGGACCTTCAGGGCCATCCCTGAGGGGATGTGGTCGATCACGGTTCCGTTCTTGATCGGTGTGACTCGGAGCTCCCTCATCCACGGACCCCCAGGACCATCTCGAGGAGGGCCATCCGCACGGGAACGCCGTTGAACGCCTGGCGGAAGTACGCGGCGTGCGAGGTCGCATCGACGGCGGGATCAATCTCCGCGACCCGCGGGAGCGGGTGCATGATCATGAGGTCCTTCTTCGCCTCCCGGAGGAGCGGCAGGTCCACGCGGTAGGAGTCCGCGACCCGGCTGTACTCCTGCGGGTCCGGGAACCGTTCCTTCTGGATCCGGGTCACATAGAGCACGTCCGCGGCGCGAACGACATCCTCGAGCCGGTGCGTCGCTTGGAGCGGGATCCCTGTCTCCTTCAGCCCCTCGACGATCTCCCACGGCATCTCGAGCTCCGGCGGGGACACTAGGATCAAGGGCGCGCCGAACAGCGCGAGAGCGAACGCGAGGGAATGAACGGTCCTCCCGTACTTCAGGTCGCCAACGAGGGCAATCGTCTGCCCCTCGATCGCGCCCCTCCCCTCCCAAATCGTGTAAAGGTCCTGGAGGGTCTGTGTCGGATGCTGCCCCGCGCCATCCCCTGCGTTGATCACGGGGCGGGAGCTGAAGTCCGCCGCGAGGCGAGCCGCGCCCTCCTGCGGGTGGCGGAGGACAATCACGTCGCTGTACGATTCGACCATCCGGACCGTGTCCGCGAGGGTCTCGCCCTTCTGGATCGACGTCCCTTCGGGGCTCGCGAATCCGATCACCCGGCCGCCGAGCCGTTGCATCGCGCTCTCGAAACTCAAGCGGGTCCGCGTGGACGGCTCAAAGAACATGGCGGACAGGACCTTCCCGTCGAGGGACCGGGACGTCTTTGCTCCCTGGGCAATCGGCATGGCCTTGCGCGCCGCCTCTAGAACCGACTCAATGTCCGCCCGCGAAAAGTCGCGGATGGAGAGGATGTCCCTCCCCTTCCACGGGTCCATCGAGGTCGGAAGAAGGATGGCGTAGATAAAGATGATGCGGTCCCAGAAGGTGCCTCGCCGCGCTATGGCTTCGGCGACTTCCGCCCCGCGTGAGCGACGTTGCTCGGGAGGATGATGATCCCGCCCTCCTCCGTCATGTACCGCTTCCAGTCCTTCGAGTTCCGCTGGACCTGCTTCGCGCGCTCGATGCTGACCTTCGCGACGACCTGCTTCACGATCTGGTCTACGTCGACGCCGAGAATCTCGCGGAAGAGGTATTTCATCCGGTCCTTCTGCGCCGCGTCCATTCGAAATGTTTCACGAAGGTCTGGGTATTAAACGGAATTGTCAAAGCTATCGGAACTGGAAACATCCGCCCACAATGCCGCGCGCGCCCGCGTGCGAGGGAGAATAAAAGAGGACAGGTCGAGGGTTACTCGACCTGCCTGTGGGTTGTGGAGGAGGGGTTATTGGGATAGTGTTGGCGACTCCTCGACCTCGATGGCCTTCCAATCGCCGCCGAAGTCCCGTGTAACGCCCGTCGACAGCTGGAACCGGACGCGCAACCTTCCGTTCTCGAAGAAGATGTATGCGTTCTTCAGCTGGGACATGTACAACGAAATGCGCTTGCCCTTCTGTGTGAGCGCCCGCTCCGTGCAACGGACCAGGCCTGCCTTCTCGAGGGAGTGGATTCGACGGTAACAGGCGGCGATCGGAATCCCGTACTCGCGGCTCAAGTCGATTGCGGACCGCGGCCGCTTGAATGTCGCGACAAGGATCTTCGCCGAGTACTCATCCGTGACGAGTCTCGAAGCCTCAAGGGGATCCATCAGTCGCCTCCTCTTGAAGCATCGAGGGTCCGGGACCCTATATGAGTGTCGTCCCGTGATTACTTCCGCTGATTCTCAAGTGGGATAGCACGTTCCCCTATCCGCCGCAACACCCGCCGCCATCCATCTCGCCGCAATCGCATCCAGACCCGCAGGCGCCTTCGTGCTCGTGCTCTTTCTTCACAATTGGGAGGATCATGAATTCGGGAACGGACGCGGCCGCATCCTTCTTTTTCGCGAGCCGCTCGATCAAGGTCTCCATTGCGATGCGCATCCCAGGGGCGGTATATCTAGGTGACGGCCTGAGTGCTACGAGAGGTGAGAGAGCACACGCTTCTCAAATGGCCCTCTCGGCATCGCACCGATGACCTGGTCAACGAGCTTCCCGTCTTTGAAGAAGAGGATCGTCGGGATGCCCATCACGCCGTACTCCTGGAACTTCCGCTGGTTCTCGTCGCTGTTCACTTTCGCGAACACAACCTTGCCCGCGTACTTCCCCGAGAGTTCCTCGATCGTGGGCTCGATCGCCCTGCAGGGCGCACACCAGTCCGCCCAGAAATCGACGATAACGTACGGGTTCTCCCGGACAACTCGATCAAAGTCGTCGTCCGTGATGTGAATCGGCCGATCTTGCAACATGTCGTCTTTCACCTTGCGCAGCGCTCGATACCTGCCGGTTTGATATAAAGTTGACCTCTATTCGTGCGTATACAAATGGCCCGACTCGCAGCGCCCGAGAATCACCGACGATCATCTCCCACCGGACGCCGCCCGCGGGCCTGGACCGGGCCACGCGCCCAGTAGAAACCTTCGTGCCGCTCGTTCGGATTTCTGTACCTCTTGACTGCGGTGAAGTCTACGGTGACGAAGATCGCATTCTCAAAATGGGAAAACCACGTCGGCGTCGGACCGGGTTTCGTGATTGCGAGGATGTCCACGTCGCTGCCGACCGCTTCCACCGTCCCCGCGAAGTCGACTCCCAATCTGTTGCTTCTTGGTTTGAGTAGCCCGATAAACATGCGTGCGAAGTACGGCGTGCCGGTCAGGGCGTCGAAAGCCTTATCGGCCGGCCTAGAGTCAGCGCCCCGATGCCTCTCGGGACGAACCTGTGGAAGGGACGGGTGCACGAGTGAAAGCAGCCGTGTTCACACGATACGGACCACCAGACGTTCTTCAGCTGAAGGAGGTGGAGAAACCTACTCCCAAGGACGATCAGCTACTGATCAGGGTATTCTCGACCACCGTAACCTCCGGGGACGTGCGCGTACGAAAGGCGGACCCCTTCATTGTAAGGTTTTTCATGGGTCTCACAAGACCCAAAAAGCCCATACTTGGGTCTGACCTCGCCGGAGAAGTAGAAGCCGTGGGAAAGGATGTCAAACGATTCAAGGTGGGCGACAAAGTCTTCGGGGGGGGTCCAAGCACGTATGCGGAGTACACATGTGTGCTTGAAGGGGGTCCGCGCGCATTGAAGCCGGCGAACCTGACCTTCGAGGAAGCCGCCGCCATTCCCTGGGGAGGGGGATGTTCGCTGTACTTCCTTCGAAAAGGGAATATTCGGAGGGGACAACGCGTTCTCATCTATGGGGCCTCCGGATCGTTGGGGACTGCGGCCGTCCAGCTTGCCAAGTATTTCGGGGCGGACGTCACCGGGGTATGCAGCACCGCGAATCTGGAATTGGTGAAGTCGCTGGGGGCGGACAAGGTCATCGACTACACGAAGGAGGACTTCACCAGCCCCGCGACGTACGATCTCGTTTACCACACGGTAGGCAAGATTTCGTTCCGAGCGAGCATGAAATCGCTCAAGAAAGGGGGAGTCTATGTCAGCGCTCTCATGCTGGCACCGATCTTCAAACGGCTATGGGCCTTGATGGCCGGCCGCAAGAAAGTGATCGGTGGGATATGCAAAGTGAAAGCGGAAGACATGGTCTTCCTCAAAGAGCTCGTCGAGTCGAGGCATTTGCGACCGGTCATCGATCGACGTTATCCGCTGGAGCAGATTGCCGAGGCTCATAGGTATGTCGAACGAGGACACAAAAAGGGAAATGTGGTCATAACCATGAGGACATGATCACGCGGATTCTTGGAACCTATGAGGGGGATTTGAAGCGGTCGAGTGGACCGCAGAAAGCCCTTATCCGGTCGCCCGGATACGCGCGCCGTGCCGTCAACGTCTCGACGTGCCTGTCAGGGCGTACCAGTCCGCTTGGTTGATTGAAGCCGCGCGGACTCGCACCAGCACGCCATCGTCCATGAGGTCTGGCTTGTCGGTCTCCTGGAGCTCCAGAACATCGGGTGAGCCGTACGTGTTGCGAACGATCGCTTTCATGGTATTCTCCTCAGTCGTCGCGGTTTGGTGGCAGGTAGCTGCGTGGTCTGGCCTGGCCAAGAACCGGCATCATGAGCGGCCCCACACGCGGCTTTCTGATAAACGCGCGGATTGGCTTGAAGGCTCCCCGATGGACCAGAAGTTCGGCAATCTGCCTCCTGGTCAGGCGGATTTCCATGCGTATCCACGACCTCACCCGCTTCGCTCGGACCGTTCCAAACCGTCTCAGCGAACTGGTCGGCCCGAGACAAGGAGCAGGGTCCGGCACACCGACCCCCTATCCAACCCCGGATGCAACAGAAACTGCCACTCGCAACACTTATATAGAAGTCCATACTTAGACGAGCCGATTTCCATGATGCAGGGACAGCCAGTGATCATTCTCAAGGAGGGGACGGAACGCACGCGGGGCAAGGGTGCCCATTCGAACAACATCGCAGCGGCGAAGGCCGTCGCAGACGCGGTCCGGTCAACCCTCGGCCCGAAGGGCATGGACAAGATGCTCGTCGATTCGATGGGCGACGTGACAATCACCAACGACGGCGTGACGATTCTCAAGGAGATTGAGGTCGAACACCCAGCGGCGAAGATGATCGTAGAGGTCGCGAAGACCCAGGACGACGAGGTCGGCGACGGAACGACGACCTCGGTAATCGTGGCGGGCGAACTCCTGAAGAAAGCGGAATCGTTGATCGACCAGAACGTTCACCCGACGATCATCGTGAACGGCTACAAAATCGCTGCCGCGAAGGCCGTCGAACTGCTCGACGATCTCGCTTTCGCAGTGAAGATCACGGACACGGAGCTACTGCGGGAAATCGCATCGACCGCGATGAGTGGTCGTAGCGTTGGGACCGCGCGCGATTTCCTCGCTGAGATCGCCGTGAACGCGGTCAAGGCGATCTCAGAGGAAATCGCGGGCAGCCGTGTCGCCGACGTCGACAACATCCTCGTCGTGAAGAAACACGGCGGAGCGCTCACGGACACCCAGCTCATCGACGGCATCATCCTCGACAAGGAGCGGGTCCACCCGCGAATGCCCTCGTTCGTGAAGAACGCAAAGATCGCGCTCTTGAATCGGGCGCTCGAGATCAAGAAGACGGAATTCTCGTCCGAGATCCGGATCCACGAAGCGAACAAGATGCAGGCCTTCCTTTCTCAGGAGGAGGCGACCCTGAAGGCCTATGTGGACGTCGTCAAGAAGGCGGGCGCGAACGTCGTGATCTGCCAGAAGGGGATCGACGACCTCGTCCAGCACTACCTCGCGAAGGAAGGGATCTACGGGGTCCGGCGGGCGAAGGAGAGCGACATGAAGAAGCTCGCGAAGGCAACGGGCGGGCGGATCGTCGTCGACCTCAAGGACCTCGGCGCGAAGGACCTCGGCCATGCCGAGCTCGTCGAGGAGCGGAAGATCGGCGAGGACGACATGACGTTCATCACGGGCTGCAAGAACGCGAAGGCCGTTTCGATCCTCATCCGCGGAGGCACGGAGCACGTCGTAGACGAGGTCGAGCGGACCATTCACGACGCGCTGCGCGTCGTTTCCGCGGCGATCGAGGACGGGAAGGCTCTCGCCGGTGGAGGCGCCCCGGACATCGAACTCACACTGAGACTCAAGGACTTCGCGCCTACCGTCGGCGGTCGGGAGCAGCTCGCGGTTGAGGCGTTCGCCGAGGCGCTCGAAGTCGTCCCATGGACGCTCGCGGAGAACGCGGGCCTCGACGCGATCGACCTCCTAATCGCGCTGCGCTCGGCGCACGAGGGTAAGAAGGGGAAGAATGTCGGAGTCGACCTCGAGAAGGGGAAGCCTTCCGACATGGTCAAGGCCCACGTGATCGAGCCGATGCGGGTGAAGCGCCAGGCGATCGAGTCTGCCACGGAGGTCGCGAACATGATCCTCCGGATCGACGACGTGATCGCGGCGAAGAAGTTGAGCGGCAGGGACATGCCCGGCGGCGGCGAGGAAGGCCACGGCATGCCTGGCGGAATGCCTGGCGGAATGCCTGGCATGGGAATGTAGGCGGTCCACCTACTCCGGAACAATCGCCCCGAACTTGCCACGGCTCACTTCGAGCCCGAAATTCGTGCCCCGGACGAAGCAATCGAGACACCGGACGAACGCTCCGACGCGAATCTGTCCCTTCTCCACAAGGTCGACATCGTCATCCCATAGCACGAGGCGACACGTCCCGCTCGCATCCATCAACGTCACGTTCACGACGCGACCGCTCGAGCCGTCCTGGCGGGCGAACGTTCGCGTGGGCGTGATCGCGACGACCTCGCCGCGGACCGAGACCTCCGCGTTCTCCTCGATCTTCACGATTGGTGTCCATTCGGCGACGTCGATGCCGAGCCCCTCGAGGACGAGGAGGGCCGCCGCATCGGTGTCCAGGAGACCGCCCCATTCTCGGATTTTCTCCCGCACCTTCGCATCGAACTCGTCGCGGGACATCCGGTCCTGCACCTTCTCGTAGTGCCTCGGCGCCACATCCATCCAAATGAGAGGGCCGGGAATATGCTTGTCGTCGATCGCCTAGCGTTGCCGGACACGACGGTAGAGCAGGAGGACTCCCGCGGCGACAAGATACCAGACCACGAGATCGATGAAAAGAGCCCCGGGATTCCGGAATGGCGTGCCCGAGAGTAGTCCCCGAGCATCATTGCACTGACTGTAGTAGGCGAGGGGAAACCCCCTGTAAACTCCCCCTTCGATGCATAGCGCAAATTGAATCGGCCGAAGGAACACGTTCGTCACAGAGAATAGGGCGATGGCCAGCGCGAGATCGGGACTTAGCGTTTGAACGAGTCCCAAGAAAACATGGCCGTGCTCCACACGGTAGTTATTCCCGCCTTCGATAATACTTTGGAGTCCCTCGCAGCGACCTACCTCAGGCGGATCGTCTCGAGGTTCATCGGCGCCCGTGTCTCGATGCCGAACTTCTTGTAGAGGCTCGAGGCGAGGTCGGAGCACTTGAACTCCTCGCCATGGTTCACGATCACGCGTTCCGGCCGCGGCTCCATCGTGCCGACGTAGTTCAGGAGCTGGAGTCGGTCCGAGTGACCGGAGAAGCCGTCGATCGTCTCGATGTCGAGCTTGATTTGGAGCGTGAGGGGGTTGCCCTTGTCGTTCAACGTGATCTCCCGCGCCTCCCGTTGGATCCGCCGGCCGAGAGAGCCTTCGGACTGGAACCCGACGAACAGGAGGGCGTGGAGCGGGTTGTCCGCCCAGCCTTTGAAGTACTCGAGCACGGGCCCGCCGGACATCATCCCGCTCGTCGCGAGGACGATGCACGGCTCCACGTCGTCGATGATGTTCGCCCGCATGTCCGAGGTCTCGACCCGCTTGAACATTGGCGAGAGGAACGGGTTCTCACCGGTCTGGAAGATCTGCGTGCGGAGCTGGGAGTTCAGGTACTCCGGGTACGCCGTGTGAATCGCGGTCGCCTCCCAGATCATCCCGTCGAGGTACACCGGCGCCTCGGGAATCTGCCCCGTCCGCATCGCCTCCTCGAGAACGAGCATGACCTCCTGGGACCGCCCGACCGCGAAGACGGGCACGAGGACCTTCCCGCCGCGGCGGAGGACGCGGCCGAGTATCTCCTTGAACTGGGCCGCGGCGTCGTGACGGGACGGCTGCACGTCGTGGTACCCGCCGTACGTCGACTCGATGACGAGCGTCTCGAGCCGCGGGAACTTGTTCACCGCGGGGTTGAAGAGCCACGTCTTCTCGAACTTGATATCCCCGCTCAGAGCGACGTTGTAGAGCCCGTCGCCGATGTGGAAGTGCGCGGTCGCGGACCCGAGGATGTGGCCCGCGTTCTGGAACGTGAGCCGCACGTCCGGCGCGATGTCTGTCGTCTCGCCGTACTTCAGCGGGATCGTTCGCGCGACGCACTGACGGATGTTGCTCGAATCGTACGGCGGCTTCCGGGCCTCGCCCATTGCGACCTTGATAAAGTCGACTTGCAGGAGGGACATCGTGTCCCGGGTCGGCGGAGTCGCGTACACGGGCCCTTCATAGCCGTACTTGTAGAGGGCGGGCACCAAGCCACTGTGGTCGAGGTGCGCGTGCGTGATGACGACCGCGTCGATCGAGCTGAGGGGCATGACCTCGGGCGCGTTCAGATACGGCGAGCCGTTGTCCTCAGAGATCAAGACCCCGCAGTCGACGAGAATCTTCGACTCCCGCGTGCTAAGGAGGGTCGCGGACCGGCCGACCTGACGATAGCCTCCGAGGGCCGTGAGGCGGACCCAGTTCTCCCCGACGGGGACCTCACGGGCCAGGCGCCGACCGAGGGACTTGAGGAACTGTTGCCGGTCTTCCTGGATCGTCCGGAGGTACTGGCGGATGTCGTCTACGGTCTTCGAGGGGATCGGAGGGGTCCGGACGACCTTCGGGGCCCAGCCGATCTTCTTCTTGATCTCGTTCAGGAGGGACCCGTGCTTCCCGATCACGAGCCCCGGGGAGAGGGCCTCGATCTGGACCTCGCCCGTCTCCTCCTCGAAGAAGATGTTCGTGATCTGGGCTTCCTTCGGAATCAGCTCTCGAACCGCCGCCTCCGCGTCTTCCAGTTTCATGAGGATGGACGGATCCGGCCGCACCTGGATCCGGCGGCGGAGGTTCTGCGCGAGCTGGCGGACGATGTCGTTGCTCTCCGCGAAGGCCTCCATGTTCTTCGTGTAGATGACGATCACGGGGCCTTCGAAGTCGATCTGCGTGATGTCGACGTGGTCGGGAACGACCTTTTTGACGACGGCCTTCGCGTCTTCAAGAATGTCTTCGATGCTCATCGTTGGTTCACTGGGCCTGCGCCCCGCAACGGGGCGGTTCAGGTCGACTGGAGTCGTGGGTTTATGTCAGCTTCATCGCCGCTTTTCGCTTCTCGATGTCCGCCTCGGAGAACTGGGTATAGCCCTCCTTCGTGATCGAGACGCAGTCGATGCCCTCTCCGGACGCCATGTCCCGCTTCATCGCCGTGTGGACTCCCCGGATTCCGAGGTCGATCGCGGCGGCGATCGTGATGTCGTCACGGTAGTGGTCCTCGAGGACCCCATAGACATACGGGCTCCCAGAGCCCGTCGAAACGAACTTGTCGGGGATCGAGCCGCCCGCGAGATCGAGCGAGTAGAGGGAGCCGCCCTTCCGATCGATGCCGCCGATCAGGAGCTGGACGTAGTACGGGAAGAACCGACGGCCCGAGAGGATGTTCGCGGTAAGCGTCGCGCACGCCTCGACGGGCATCGGGGCGTTCCGCTTGAGCTTGTACAGCTCGACTTCCGCGGTGACGTACCGGGCGAGGACCTGGAGGTCCCCAACGAGGCCCGCGGTCGTGAGGCCGAGGTTATCGTCGAGCTTGTAGACTTTCTTCCCGCGCTTGTGGGCGATTAGCGTGCCGGCAGAAACCCGGCGGTCCGCCGCAAGCACGACGCCCTCCTTCGCGACGATCCCTATGGTCGTCGTGCCCGTATCCATCTCTCTGAGCATTTCTGGCATGGTACTGCTCCTTTGAAAAGCGTCAAAAGGTGACAGGCGACAAAAAGAGGTGCTCATATTTAAGGGTTCGTCGTCGGTTCGCCCGCCCCGGGCTATGGAGGGAGAACCGGTTGGCGCATCAAATCGCGGCCGGTTCCTCGCGTACGAGGTCGGAGATATCGACGGGCAACGACGCCTCATAGTACCGAACGACGCGGCCCTCGCTGGCCCAATACCAGAGGACGACGTGGACGAGGCCGGCGCGTTCGAGCAGCTCGAGGTAGTCCATGATCATTGCGCCGGGAAGATTGAGGATCCGGGCGAGCTCGCCCGACGTCTTTGGCGACGCGAGGGTCGTCAGGAGAATATCTCGCGCAGTGTCGTCCAAGTCGGCGCGAATCATGGAGTCGAAGTGCACGTCTGCGTCGGGCGAGTAGAAATACTTTCGAACTGGGAATCGGAACTGATTTTCAGGAAACGTACTGCCCTTGACGTTCGCGACCCGCGTCCGCTGGCACTGGATCCAATCGACCGAACTCAGCGGGGGTAGTAAACCACGACAGCCGCAATAACGACGACAACGGCCGCGGCCGCGACGTACAGCCACCGGCGGCTCTTCTTTTTCTTCCCCGCGAGGTTCAGGACCCCGAGGTCGTACGACATCGGCGCCCGAGTAGGGCCGTGCGCTCATAACCCTTTCGTTGTCGTGAACACGACATTATGTCAGGGCCTGGAGCGCTTCGTCCACGACGGATCGTGGCTCGATGCGAAGCCGGTACGCGCCGACACCGGCCCCTGTGGCGGGGACGGGCCCCCGAAGATCGATTTCGACCGCGTTTCCCTTCGGGCGCGCGGCGGTGAGGTCGGGCGTCTCGAAGAGGACGAACTCCCGCCCGCCTTGGGCCGTGAAGAAGTGCTGGACCGCGGTGGAATGCAGGCTCAGGGAGATGTTGTAGAACGTGTACGGTTGCTTCCGCGGGAGACCCTTCGCTGCGAGGAAGACGACACGCCGATCTGTCCCGAGGAGCTCCCCGTGGGTCGGCGCGAGGAGAGGAATCGACCGAGGCTCCACGAGATCCATCGACGCTACGGCGGGGGCCTGGACGGCCACGGACTCGGAGGGGCCGGTGAGGAAGAGGCCCTCGTCATCGAGGAGGGAGAACCGCAGCGTCCGGAACCCGATGTCGTAGGCCCGCCCGCGCCCGTCGACGAATCCCACGAGCATGGTCTCACGGGACGCCGAATCCCTTTCGGAACTGCTCCGCGATTTCCCCGAGCTCGACCTGCGAGAAGCCCTCGAAGTCGGATACCGCCCCGTATTCCTCGAGGTGCTCCGCGCGGTAGATGTTCGGGAGCACGGACGCGACGGTCTCCTCCGAGAGAATGAACTTCAGGGCGGCCTGGGAGAGTGTCATCCCCTTGCCGTCGTGGATCCACCGTAGGTTCGCCGCGCGCTGCCGGCCCTTTTCCACGAAATCAGAGCTCTTCACGCCGAGGTCCTCGTCCTCCGGGAGCGCTACCGCCCCCGAGGGGTTCGATTCCAGGACACCGCCCGCGTGCGGGCCACGGATCACCATTCCCTGGTTAATCTCGAGTGCTACGGGGAAGAACCTCCGCGAGGGCTCCTGCTCGAGGATGTTATGATGGATCTGGATGCTGCCGAGGTCCCGCCTCCGCATCGCGGCCCGCCCTTCGTCGAGATAGCCCTGACCCGGGCCCAGGACGAGACCGTAGTACCGGATCTTTCCATCCGACCGGAGGTCCTCGAGCGCAGCCCACAGGCCCTCGCTCGTCGCCGCCGCCATATCGGGATGATGGAGCTGCACGACATCGATGTAACTCGACTCGAGTCGCGCGAGGCTCGCGTCGACGGCCCGGCGGATGTAATCCGGCGAGAAGTCCTTCGGCCCGCCCGGAGTGGTGTGCCCAACCTTCGTCGAGATCACGACGAGCTCGCGCTTCTCCCTGAACGCCATCGCGAGGAGCTTCTCGCCGAGTCCGCTCGCGTGGACGTCGCTCGTGTCGAAGTAGTTGATCCCCGCATCGTATGCGCGATGCAGGAGCTCGACGGATTGCTCCGTGGAGAACGAGCCCCATCGGCCGGTCGTCAACGTCCACGTCCCAAAGCCGATCTCAGACACCTCGAGCTCGGTCTTCCCCATCGGACGGTAATTCACCACCGCGCGGCCTCTGAAAGCCTGCGAAGGAGCACCCGGTATTTATCCGCGACGACGCGAGCCTAGTTCCACGTGATCGCGACGAGGGTCGCGATCGCGCCGAGTCCGGTCGCGTTGAGGAGGAGCATCGGGAACGCGACGTCTACGCCGTGCCCCGCATCGTTCATCGCCACGTAGGCCCACATCCCGACGACGCTCTGAGCGAGAAAGAGAACCGCGAAGAGGAAGAGTCCGACGGTAAAGCGGGAGCGGATCTCCTTTACGTTTCTCCAATAGACATAGAGAAGCGCGACCAGGAGAGCCGCGGTCACGCCCGCGAAGACGATGTTCAACGCCCAGAGTAGTCGAAGTGCCATCGGGGGGCCGCCCGCGATGTGGCGCTCTACATCTATCTACTTTTTCCCAACGTGCGTCCAGATCTCGAGGAACTCCTCGAAATGGGTCTGGAGCCTCGGCGAGAGGGCGTATTCCGTCGCGTACCCGTTCCCGCCACCCGTCGCCATCACGATCCCGTTGCCCCGCAAAACGTCGAGGTGGTGCCGGACCGTCTTGTAGTCGAGGTGCAGGCTTTCCGCGATCACGTTCGCGTTCGACGGCCGTTCGCGGAGGATCCAGATGATCTTTGCGCGGTTGATCCCGCCGCGGGTACCTGCGACCAGGTACCACAACCGCTTGTTCACCACGGCCCGAACGCCCAACCCCCCCTGACAAAGGGACTTGAACGGCCATCGCAGAACGCTCTAATATTACTATCTCGATAGTCGCTCAATGCGCACGGCAGGCGTCGCGAAGGGGATCTTCCTCGAACTCCGCGCGATCCCGGTCCTGCTGTGGTCGTTCACGGCGATCGTGCTCGGTACGGGGATCGCGGTCGCGGAGGCGGGACGGTTCGATCCGTGGCTCTTCGTCGAAGCCCTCCTCATCGGCGTCCTGATCCAGGGCTACGAGACGCACGCCGTAAACGAAATCTACGACTGGCGGAGCGGGACCGACGGCGATTTGAGTCCGAGGGTCCTCTCCGGGGGCAGCCGCGTCCTCCTCGCAGGGCTCCTGACGGAGCGGCAGCTCTGGGCGATCTTCGGGGTCTCGTCGATCCTCGCCTGGCTCCTTGCCGTCGACCTGTTTCTCCGAACGGGGCCGGTCGTCCTCGTGCTCGTCGCGATCGGCTACGCCGCAGGGCTGCTCTACACGGCCCCGCCTGTGCAGACCTCGTACCGGCCCTTTGCCGGGGACTGGCTCGGTGGATTCACCGGCGTCACCGCCGCGGGGCTCGGAGCGTACTACGTGCAAGCTCTCACGATCAGCGTCACGGCCGTCCTGTTCGCGGTTGCCCACGCATGCGTGTGCGTCGGCATGCTCCTCATGCACCACTACCTTGACATGGACGCGGACTCTCGGGCTCGGCCGCAGAAGCGCACGACGATCGTGTTCCTCGGACCTCGGATCGGGAAGGTCTACGCGACGTCGTTCGCGATCGCCGTGGTCGGGATCGGAGCCGTCCTCGCGCTTCTGTGGCGGGTCGAGACGATCCTCTTTGCAGCCGCAGGGGTCATCGGGCTTGTCGCGCACGCCCGCGCGAACCCGCGCGATGTAGGATCCGTGACCCGCCACGAGCTCACTGTCATTCAGGCGGGGATTGGCGGGGGACTTGCGCTCGCGGTCGTCCTGGCGCCGGTACTCCTGCCCGTCGTTCCCGTCGCAATCACTCTCTATCTCGGCCATCTCCGAGTCGCCCTCTCGGTCCGAACGCCCGCCGCGGAGCAGTACGAGACGATTGCGAATCCGCCGACGTGATCGCGTCGCGGAGAACCTTTTATCGCGCGGCTCCGATGGGCCAGCTCAATGAAGCGGATTGGCTTTGTCGTGAACCCCGTTGCGGGGATGGGCGGCCGCGTCGGCCTGAAGGGAACGGACGGGCTCGTGGATCAGGCGCGCGCCCTTGGAGCCGAACCGGTCTCGCCGAAGCGGACGTCCGAGACGCTGATGGCGTTGCGTCCGCTCCCGTCTGCTTCGCAGATTCACTGGATCACGTGTCGGGGCGTCATGGGCTCCGATCACCTCGACGCCGCGGGGTTCCCGCGTGACTCCTACGAGATTGCCTTAGAGCCGCCACGGCAGACGTCCGCGGAGCATACGAAGGATGCGTGCCGCGCGTTCGAGCGACGTGACGTGGAGCTCATCGTGTTCTGTGGGGGGGATGGCACGTGTCGCGATGTGATCGATTCCGTGGACCAGCGGATCGCGATTCTCGGAATTCCGGCGGGCGTGAAGATGCACTCTGGCGTGTTTGGAATCCATCCCGCCACGGTCGCGAACATCCTCGATGCGTACGTTCAGGGGTACCTCCGGACCGGCGATGCAGAGGTCCTCGATGTCGACGAGGAGGCGTACCGCCGGGGCGAGTGGTCCGTCCGCCTCTACAGCACGGCCAAGACGCTCGTTGAGCCTGCGCTCGTGCAGACCGGCAAGATGCTCTTCGCGGAGCTCGAAGACGATGCGATGAAGGATGAGATTGCAGACCACATCAAGGAGCTCGCAGACAAGGAGTCGGACACTCTGTTCCTTCTCGGTCCCGGATCGACCCTCGAGCACGTCGCCAGGCAGCTCGGAGTTGAGAAGACCGTCCTCGGCATCGACGCAATCCATGGAGGCGCGCTTGTGGGCAGGGATCTCGACGAGGCGGGCATCCTCGCCCTGCTCGATCGGTACAAGTCAGCGAAGCTCGTTGTGTCCCCGATCGGCGCCCAAGGGTTTGTCCTCGGGAGGGGAAATCTTCAGATCAGCCCCGCCGTGATCCGGCAAATCGGGATTGGGAATGTAATCGTCGCGTCGACTCCCGCCAAGCTGAACGCGACGCCGGTATTGCGTGTCGACACCGGCGACCCGGAGCTCGATCAGGCGTTCGCGAAGAAGGAGTACCTCTTCGTCGTGATTGGCTATCGGACGAGCAAGCTACATCCGATCAGGCTGTAAGCGGCGGCCACGACATGTATAGGCCTAGAGTCGTCCGCAATGTTTGGAGCGCAATTCTCATCGTATTCGGAACGGTCGCGATTATCTACGGAGTGGCCTATGGGACGCTCTGCACCACCATTTCGGCCGAGGGCATATGCAGGTACGATTTCCTCTGGCTCGGACTGCTTCTCCTGGGGTTCGGGCGAACGTCAGTGTCCTTCGGAGTTCGCGGTTTGGGGCGGGTGTGAGAGGACAGCTCCTCAGAGGCGAGAACGTTGACAGCCGTGTTCCCCTTCGATGGCATCGGAGGGTTTCCACCCGTAATCTGCCGGGGAGCGACGCGCGCTCCACTGGTTGTCGTTGGCGACATGGCGTGAGACGGTGACCTGCGCGCAGCCCCCCTTCCCGCGACCACTTCAGGACACATACGGATACAAACTTGAAATACCGTCATCCCATCCGCACCCCGTTCCCCATGGAGGGGAGGGGCGCCATGTCCGAGAGGATGAAGGCTGCCGTGAAGCTGAAACCAACGCCGAAGAGCACGGAAATCCGCCCGATCCCGACACCCCAGCCACACCCGGACGAGGTGCTCATTCGCGTGAAAATCTCCTCCATCTGTGGAACAGACGTTCACATCTACGATTGGGATGCATGGGCTGCGAAGCGGATCAAAGTGCCCCTCATCCAGGGCCATGAGTTCGCGGGCGAAATCGAGAAGGTCGGGTCGAACGTGACAGGCCTGAGCAAGGGCGACTACGTGAGTGCAGAGGGTCACATCGCCTGCGGGCGATGCACGATGTGCCGCACGGGGAACGCGCACGTGTGCAAGAACGTCTCAATCATCGGAATCGATCGCGATGGCGCCTTCGCAGAGTATCTCACCGCGCCCGCATCGAACGTGATCGTGAACGACGACGACCTTCCGCCCGAACTCGCCACGATTCAGGACCCGCTCGGTAATGCGGTCTACACTGTGACGAGCGCGAATGTCCCGGGGAAGACCGTCGCGATCTTCGGCCTTGGACCAATCGGTCTCATGGCGGTCGCCTTGTGCCGCGCGATGGCGGCCCGTAAGGTGATCGCGGTCGGGAGGAAGAACCAGTACCGGATGGACCTCGCGAAGAAGGTCGGGGCCCACCTCGTCCTTCGGTCGAGCGAGACCCTCATCGACGAAATCATGGACGCAACCGCCGGAGAGGGCGTCGATGAGTCCCTCGAGTTTTCTGGGAGTGAGGAGGCCGTCCAGCAGGCGATCCAGATCACCCACCCTGCGGGTGGAATCCACGTCCTCGGGGTGTTTCCAAAAGACTTGAACCTCGACATATCGACGTTCGTGACGAAGGGGCTTTCCATGTACGGGATTCACGGGCGGCTGATGTACAAGACGTGGGTCCAGATGGGCGGCCTCCTGAAGAGCGGAAACCTAAACCTGAAGCCGATTCTCACGCACAGGTTCCCGCTCGACGACTATAACAAAGCGATGGAGGTCATGCGGAGCGGGAACTGCGGGAAAGTTGCGTTCCCGATGGAGGGGTGACGATGCAAGCCGTGACGAACCGAGATCCTGTGGGCTGGATGCGGGAGGAATACGAGAGGCTCGTCGCTGAGAGCTTGGACTGGAAACTGCGCGTCCTCCAAGGGCCGTCCGCGCCGCGGAGCCGTGTGGACGGCAAAGAGGTCATCATGCTCTGCTCGAACAATTACCTCAATCTCTCGAATCATCCGAAGGTGAAGCGGGCGGCGCGGGAGGCCGTGAAAACCCATGGCGCGGGGAGCGGGAGCGTCCGCCCCATCGCGGGGAACCTGGACCTCCATGAAGAACTTGAGCGCCGGATCGCGCGGTTCAAGCGACGGGAGGCTGCCTTGTTCTACATGAGCGGTTTCGCGGGAAATGCGGGGTTGATTCCACAGCTCGCGGGGGAGGGCGACGCGATCTTCACGGACGAGCTGAACCACGGGAGCATCATCGACGGCGTCCGGCTCACGAAGGCGCAGCGGTTCATCTACAAGCACAACGACACGTCGGACCTCGAGCGTGAGTTGAAGGAAGCGGATCCGAAGTTCAAGAAGCTCCTGATCATCAGTGACGGCGTCTTTTCGATGGACGGGGACATTGCGCCCGTCGACAGGATCGCGAAGCTCGCAGAGGACTTCGGCGCAATGGTGTTCATCGACGACGCCCATGGTGAGGGTGTGCTCGGCGATGGCGGACGGGGCGTCGCATCGCACTTCCACGTCGAGGAGAAAATCCACGTCGAGCTCGGGACCTTCTCAAAAGCCCTCGGCGTCGTCGGTGGCTACGTGGCGGGATCGAACGACCTTCGGAACTATGCGCTCAACAAGTCGAGGACGTGGCTCCTCAGCGGGTCCCATCCACCCGCCGTCACAGCGGCGTGCATCGCCGCAATCGATGTCCTCGAGACGGAGCCCCGTCATGTGAAGAAGCTCTGGTCGAACACACGATACTTCAAGAAGCATCTCGTGTCGATGGGCTTCGACATCGGACGGAGCGAAACACCGATCACGCCCGTGATGCTCGGCGCCTCCGCGGTGGCGAAGCGATTCAGTGACCGGTTGTTCGAGGAGGGTGTGTTCGCGCTGCCGATCGTGTTCCCGATGGTCGCGCGCGACAGAGCACGGATCCGCAACATCGTGAACGCGGGGCTTTCGCGAAAAGACCTCGACGACGCCCTCGCGGCGTACGAGATAGTTGGCAGAGAACTGAAGGTCATCTAGACGTCGGGGTCGACCTTCTTCCTTACGTACAAGACTCCCTCGAGAAACTCGTACCCCTCCTTCTCGAAGAGACGCCTCGAGGATTCATTCTCCTCATTCACGAGCGCCGCAAAGATTCGAATGCCTTTGCGAACGAGCGCTTTCTCGCACGCCCGGAGGAGCCGTGTCCCGATCCCTCGGCCCTGATACGACGGGTCCACGGCGATCCGGTTGACCCAACCCTTCCGGGAGTCGTGCGTGCCGAGGACTGTCCCGACGAGGCGATCCCCGTCGTACGCACCGAGATAGAGCCCACCGTTTACGCGGAGCTGCCGGGTAAACGCCCGCCGTTCGTCCCGCTTTCCCACACGCGAAATCAGGTCGGCGCGGCGCCACAGGTCAATCACCGCGTCGTAGTCGCTTCCTCGGAGCGGAGCAATTCGGACGGCCATCGTCTCACGCGATGCGGGCGCCGAGTTCCCTCTCCGCGTCCGGGCGGAGGAGGACGACCTCGCGATCCGTCTGAACGGCCCCGAGGACGAGGACCTCGGATACAAAGTTCGCAATCTGCTTTGGCGGGAAGTTGAACACCGCGACGACCTGACGGCCTAGGAGGTCTTCCTTCCGATACCACGGACGAATTGCCGCAGAGGATTTCTTCATGCCTAGAGGGCCGAAATCGATCGTCAGTTTGTACGAGGGGTTCCGTGCCTCGGGAAAGTCCTGGACCTCAATCACCTTGCCCACGCGCATGTCTACCTTGCGGAATTCGTCCCAGGTCAGGGCCATCGGTGGAACCTCAATGCGCGTGGCTCTCGATCACCCGCAACCCGAGGCGGCGGCACAGGCGCTCGTGCTCCCCCTTGGTGACCCACTCGACCCGCAGGTAGTCCGCGATGTCCCGCTCCGGGATGCCCATGGCCTTCGCACGCTTCACCGCGACCTCGTACGCCTCGACCTCCGTGGGCCGATCGACGTACGAGTAGCGCCGGTCCCAGAGGGGCCTGCCCTCCCGCCACTGGCGGATATGAACGAGTTCATGAATCACGTCGAGATAGAGAACCCAGGGCTCGCCCGTCTTCAGGTAGTCGAGTCCCGCGACGATGTGGCCGTCGGAATCATCGATGTACATGTATAGTTCTCGCTCCCGATATCTGCCAAATCGGGCGTTTCAGAGGAAGGCGAAGACAAGCCTAAACCTAGCGGTCTCTCGGCTTAGTGAGCACGGGAATCTGTCACCCGGACCCCTAGTCTACGGCATAGCCGTTCATGCTCCGCCCGGCTCGTCCATTCCACACGCAAGTAGTCAGCAATCTCCCGGTCTGTCATGCCCAATTCGCGGGCGACTTCCACCGCGAACTTGTAGGCTTCAACTTCGGTGGGCCGGTCCACATAACTATAGCGGCGGTCCCAGAGATTCCTACCTTTGTGCCATTGACGAATGTGGACCAATTCGTGTAGGATGTCAAGGTACAGCGTCTGCTTCTCCCCGGTCCTGAGATAGTTCAGCCCGACCACCACGTGCCCATGCTCATCATCGATGTAGGCATAGGAATCTTCGGGGGTCAAGTGGACGAGAGTTTCCTTCAGGACGGTCTGTCTCAAGCCATTGTTGGCGAAAAGGCGCTTGAAGTGCGGGTCTCGTTCCAGACCCGGAAACACCTCGGTAAGAGCCCATCGCCCAGCTTTGAGCTTCCGGCTAATTGAGACGGACACAACCCGGGCCGAAGCAATGCTGCCTCTTAAGACTCACTAGAACCCTGCCTCGGAATATCAATTCGGCGGAGGAAAAGTGGGAGGGAGAGGGGAGGCAGGAACAAGAGCTGGCCGGCTCTACCACTTTGCACCGGTATGCTCCCGGCGGGTAGCCAACTAGTGCAGGGTTACGAATCCTGTGCATTACCAGTCTTGAGAACGGGGCCGACAAACCGGACACGGTTGCTGCCCGACATGGCTCCATCACCTCCATGGAGTAGGCGGAAGGCCCTATCAGCTGCCAGGCGGTAGTCGCCCTTTCGAATCGCTTCAAAGACCGGCTCGGCAGCTCTTGGCGAAGTCATCCGGACCACTGATTAGACGCAGCTGCATGAAGCTTGGCATGCCGATGGAATGCGTGGATTTGGCGGTTCAAATCCGGACGGACCCATTCCTACTTGTAGCGAATGGATTTAAGATTTGGAGCCCATATCGTCCGCGTGCCGTCTGGTTCCTGTCGCATCTGCTGGTGGATCAGAAGTTCATGACGCTGTTCTCCATCTTGTTCGGCGCGGGCTACGAGCAGACCATGGAGGCGTTCCAGAAAAATTTCCCCGCGTGGGTCGAGAAGCAGCCCCGCCCGGGCCGCGGCGCGGAGGGGAGCTCCTGATGGCTCTCCGCCGCGAGGTGGCAGATGTGGTCGTCGAGGCGCCGCTCGAGGACGCCTTCGCCTTCACGGACTGGTGCTACAACAACCCGGAATGGCTGACCTTCATCAAGAAGTCGTGGATCACCAAGCTCCCGGGCCCCGACGGCATGGGGGGGTCCACCCACTACGTGGGCGAGATGATGGGCGAGCGGCTGGAATGGGACGCCTCGCCCGTGGCCTACGAACCCGGGCGCTCCTTCGTCATGCGCGCCACCACCGGGGAGCCGGCCAAGCTCCGCATGCAGGCCGAGGCGCAGTTCGAGCGGCTGGGCCCGCGCCGCACCCGCTTCCGCTTCGCCATCGCCTACAAGGTGCCCTACCCAGTCGTCGGGTGGGTGATGGACCGCCTGATGGTGCGCAAGGAGGTGCGGGAGATGGTCGCGATGGGCGTCCAAGGCCTGCAGAGGGCCGCGGCGGAGGGGCGCATCCCGCCCCTGGGGGACCAGCTCGCAAAGCGCCAGCGCGACCACCCGGGCTACCAGCCCCCGGCCTCGTTCAGCGCCCCGTCTCCTTCACCTGCTCGGCGATGAGGGCGTCCATCCACCCGCTATGGTTGCTGAAGCCCCGCACGCCGACGGCCCGCTCGCGACCCTGGCCTCCCGAATCTCTTCGTTGGATGTGCTGCGAAGATTCGCGCTGCTCGGGATCCTTCTCATGAACGTCCAAAGCTTCTCGATGCCGATCGCCGCCTACTTCAACCCGACCGCCTACGGCGACTTCTCGGGCTTGAACGCCATCGTTTGGTTCCTTGTCCATGTGTTCATCGACCAGAAGTTCATGACGCTCTTCTCGCTCCTGTTCGGAGCCGGAATCATCCTCTTCACATCCCGCGCTGAGGAACAGCCCGTCCCCTCGGCCGCCCACCAACCGCCGATGCAACAGAACCATCCCTGAGAAACGCTTATATAGAAGCTCATTCTTAGATAGCGGCGCTCCAGGTAACGGAGGAGTAACTTATGATGCCTGCAGGTACGCAAATCTATGTACTGAAAGAAGGAACGCGAAGGGACCGAGGCAAGGGCGCCCAGTTCAACAACATCGCCGCCGCGAAGGCCGTGGCGGATGCTGTGCGCAGCACCCTTGGCCCGCGCGGCATGGACAAGATGCTCGTCGATTCCCTCGGGGATGTCGTCATCACGAACGATGGCGTGACAATCCTCAAGGAGATCGACATCGAGCACCCGGCCGCGAAGATGCTCGTCGAGGTCGCGAAGACCCAAGATGAGGAAGCCGGTGACGGGACGACGACCGCCGTGATTTTGGCGGGGGAACTGCTCAAGAGGGCGGAAGACCTCATCGACCAGAACATCCATCCGACCGTGATTGCGAGCGGGTACCGCCTCGCGGCGGACAAGGCCCGCGAGATCCTAGAGAAGGTCGCCACAAAGGTCACGATTAAGGACACGCAGATCCTGACGAATGTCGCGACCACAGCGATGGCCTCGAAGTCCGCAAGCGGCCACAAGGACCACCTGGCGGACATCGTCGTGAAGGCCGTCACGACCGTTGCGGAGCGCCGGGCGGACGGCTCCTACTACGTCGATGACGACGACATTCAGATCACGAAGAAGCAGGGCGGTTCGATTGCGGACACGAACCTCGTCGAAGGGATTATCGTTGACAAGGAGCGCGTGCACCCGGGCATGCCCGCTCAGGTGGACAACGCGAAGATCGCGCTGATCGACGTTGCCCTCGAGGTGAAGAAGACCGAGATCGACGCGAAGATTGAGATTACGGACCCGAGCCAACTTCAGGCCTTTCTCTCCGAGGAGGAGAACATGCTCCGCCGGATGGTCGAGACCGTCAAGAAGTCCGGCGCGAACGTCGTGTTCTGCCAGAAGGGCATCGATGACCTCGCACAGCACTTCCTGGCGAAGGAGGGCATCTACTCGGTGCGCCGGGTCAAGAAGTCCGACATGGAGAAGCTCGGGAAGGCGACGGGCGGAAAGGTCGTCACGAAGCTCGACGAACTCTCGAAGGAGGACCTCGGCAACGCGAAACTCGTGTACGAGAAGAAGATCGGCGACGATCAGATGACGTTCGTTACCGGCTGCAAGAACCCGCGCGCCGTGTCGATCCTCATCCGCGGTGGTACGGAGCACGTCGTCGACGAAGTCGAGCGGTCCCTCGAGGACGCGCAAAGTGTCGTCGCGTGCGCGGTCGAGGACGGCAAGGTGATTACGGGCGGCGGTGCGTCCGCGACAGAGATCGCGCTCGGGCTCCGGGACTACGCGTCGAGCGTGGGCGGCCGGGAGCAGATCGCGATGGAGTCGTTCGCGGATGCGATCGAGGTTATCCCACGGACTCTCGCGGAGAACGCCGGCCTAGACCCAATTGACACCCTCATCGAGCTCCGCAAGCAGCACAAGAAGGGGAACCGGACCGCGGGCGTGAATGTCTTCACGGGCAAGGTCTCCGACATGAAGAAGGAAAATGTCGTGGAGCCGATCCGTGTGGGCAGCCAAGCGATCTCGTCCGCGACGGACGCCGCGGTTATGATCCTGCGGATTGACGACGTGATCGCCGCGAAGACGGGCGGCACCGGAAAGGGTGCTGGCGGCCCAAAGGGCGGCGAGGACGGCGGCGAAGGCGAGGAATTCTAGGGCCCCATCGCGGGCCCTGGGAGGGTCCCATGGCCGAGGAGGAAACTGGTGGCGTTTGGGGTTCCTGGCCGGACGCGTTCCGGAAGGTCATGGAGCGGCTCGAACGCGCCGTTGCCCTCCCGGCCGGGTCCTCCGCTATTCGGATCCTCCGTGCGGGCGATGAACCCGCGCCCGTGGTCCAGAACCTCGGCGAGGGCGAACCGACGACGGACCTGATCGAAAGCCCGAACTCGATCTTCGTGACGATCGAACTTCCGGGCGTCAGCCGCGCGGACATCGACTTGCAGGCCACTCAGACGACTCTCGTCGTGAGCGCGAGCTCGCCGTTGAGGCGGTACCACCGGGAAGTCGAGCTTCCCGCGCCCGTCCGCGTCGACTCGATCATCGCCACGTATAAGAACGGGGTCCTCGACGTCGTCCTGGAGAAGGCGGACCGCGCTCGTCGGGTCTTCGTGAGGTGAGGAGCAATGGCAGAGAAGGTCGAACAGCAGAAGGCGGAAGAGGTCCCCGCCGCCGGAGACCCCGCGGCGCTCCAGGCGGAGCTCGAGGCCTCCCGGAAGCAGGCCGAGGAGCTCCTCACCCGCGTCCAATACTTTCGGGCGGAGCTCGAGAACACGCGGAAGCGGACGGAGCGCGACATGGACCAGATCGTTCGGTACGCGAACGAGGCGCTCGTGTCCCGCCTCCTCCCGATCCTCGACGACCTCGACGCGGCAATCGCATCCACCCCGGGCGAGGCGGACCGGGGTTACGCGCTCGTGCGGGAGAACCTGTGGAAGGTTCTCCAAGAGGTGGGCCTCGAGGAGATCCCTACTGCCGGCGAGACGTTCGATCCGTACCTCCACGAGTGCCTGCACCAAGTCAACGACGCCGGACTCGCGGACGGCGCGATCAAGGAGATCGTCCGGAAGGGCTACCGATTTCACATGAAGGTCATCCGACCATCACAGGTCATCGTCGTGCGAAAAGAAGGTGAGGACCATGGGTAAGATCATCGGCATCGACCTCGGGACGACGAACTCCGAGGCCGCGTACATGGAAGGTGGAACGCCCAGGATCATCCCGAGCGCGGAAGGCTCGACGTACGGCGGGAAGATGTTCCCGTCCGTCGTCGCGTTCACGAAGGACGGGCAGATCCTCGTCGGGGAACCCGCGAAGCGCCAGGCCGTGCTGAATCCCGAGCGCACGATCATGCAAATCAAGCGCAAGATGGGCACGGACTTCAAGGTTGTAATCGACGGCAAGTCCCATACGCCGCAGGAGATTAGCGCGATGACTCTCCGCAAGATCCGGACGGACGCGGAGGCATTCCTCGGCGAGCCTGTGAAGCAGGCCGTGATTACGGTCCCCGCGTACTTCAACGACAACCAGCGACAGGCGACGAAGGACGCGGGCCAGATCGCGGGGCTCGAGGTTCTGCGGCTCGTGAACGAACCGACCGCTGCGGCCCTTGCGTACGGCCTGGACAAAAAGAGGGAGGGCAAGATCTGCGTCCTCGATCTCGGTGGCGGGACCTTCGACGTCACGCTCATGGAGATGGGCGACGGAGTGTTCGAGGTCGTCTCGACAAGCGGCGATACCGCGCTCGGCGGGATGGACATGGACAACGCCCTCATTCACTGGCTCGTCGACGAGTTCCGCCGGGAGCACGGTGTCGACCTCTCGAACGACCGGCAGGCGATGCAGCGCGTCCGCGACGCCGCGGAGAAGGCGAAGATCGAGCTGTCGAGCACGCTCGAGACCACGCTGAACCTCCCATTCCTCGCGAACAAGGGCGACCGACCGCTCCACCTCGAGAAGCGGTTCACGCGCGCGAAGCTCGAGGAGCTCATCGAGCCCGTGCTCGGACGCCTCGAGGCGCCGATCCGCCAGGCGTTCCAGGATGCGGACTGGAAGTACACGGACGTAAACCACGCGATCCTTGTCGGCGGCCCGACCCGGATGCCCGTCGCGCGGGAGCGATTCGAAAAGATCCTTAGCCGCAAGGCGGAGCGCGGGGTCGACCCGATGCAATGCGTCGCCCTTGGCGCCGCGATCCAGGGTGGCATCCTGAGCGGCGAGGTGAAGGACATCCTCCTCCTCGACGTCACGCCGCTCTCTCTCGGCGTCGAAACTCTCGGCGGCGTGTTCCACAGACTCATCGAGCGAAACACGACGGTCCCATCGCGGAAGTCGGAGATCTTCACGACCGCCGCGGACGGCCAGTCGACGGTCGAGGTCCACGTCCTTCAGGGTGAGCGGGCGATGGCGGGGGACAACATCAGTCTCGGGAAGTTCTACCTCGCGGGCCTCCCACCAGCGCCGCGCGGCGTCCCGCAGATCGAAGTCACGTTCGACATCGATGCGAGCGGGATCCTCACGGTCGCGGCGACGGACAAGGGGACCGGGAAAACGGAGAAGCTCACGATCCTCGCACCGCAACGGATGTCGAAGGACCAGATCGGCCGAGCGGTGGGGGACGCGGAGTCCCATGCGGAGGAGGATCGCCGCCGACGGGAGCTCGTCGAGACCCGAAACGAGGCGGACTCAGTGATCTACGCGACGGAGAAGATGCTCCGCGAGATGGGGGACAAGATTTCCGAGGCGACGAAGAAGGCCGTGCAGGAGAAGGTCGAGGACCTGAGGAAGGTCCTCGGCGCAGACGACATCCAGACGCTCCGGAAGGCAGTCGAGGCCCTGAAGAGCGAGGCGCAGAAGATTGGCCTCGAGATCTACCAGAAGTCCCAGGCGACGGCGACGCCGCCGCCGTCGGGCGGGGAACCATCGTCCCCTGACGGCGGGGAGAAGGTCGTCGACGCGGACTTCAAGGAAGTCGACGAGTAGAAAGCCTGAGGTACGTGGCGGGAATCGCAGTCGAGCATGCCGAAGCGGGACTACTACGAGGTCCTCGAGGTTCCCCGGGCCGCCTCGAAGGACGAGATCAAACGGGCCTACCGGCGGCTCGCGAAGCAGTACCACCCCGACATGGCGAAAGGGGACAAGAACGAGGCCGAGGAGCGGTTCAAGGAGCTCTCCGAGGCGTACGAGGTCCTCGTTGACGAGGAGAAGCGGAAGCTTTACGACGCGTACGGCCACGAGGGCCTCCGGCAGCAGGTCTGGGGCGGGCAGGACTTCGACTGGTCCCGCTTCACGCACGTCGCGGATCTCGAGGACATATTGGGGCGGGACGTGTTCTCCTCGTTCTTCGGTGGCCGCTCTCCGTTCGGCGGGAGCTTGTTCGAGCAGTTCTTTGGAGGCCGCCCGCGCTCCCGGGGCCCCGGTCCGGGGCGGAATCTCCAGGCGGAGGTCGACGTGTCCCTCGACGAGATCCTCCACGGGACGCGGCGGGAACTCCGGATCCCGCGGGTCGGCCCGTGCGAGGCGTGCCACGGGAGCGGCGCCCGAGGCGGGAAGCTCGTCAGGTGCCCGGAGTGTCGCGGCGAGGGACAGGTGAAGCGGTCCCAGACCCGGGGCTACACACAGTTCATCAGCATCACGGCGTGCCCGCGCTGCGGCGGGCGGGGCCAGTGGCCCGAGGTCGCGTGCGCGACGTGCGGCGGCGCGGGCCGCCTCGAGACGACCTCCACGCTCCAGGTCGAGATTCCGCGTGGGGCAACGGACGGACTTCGGTTGCGAATCCCGGGGAAGGGCGAGGCCGGCGATCCGGGCGCGCGTCCCGGGGACTTGTACGTCGTCGTCCGCGAGGAGGAGCACTCACTGCTCAAGCGGAATGGGCACGACCTCGTCCTCGACATGCCTGTCACGTTCTCCCAGGCGGCCCTCGGTGCGGAGATCGAAATTCCGACGCTCGAAGGCGGGACGAAAGTCCGCGTCCCGGCGGGCTCGCAGACCCGCACCCTCCTCCGGCTCCGGGGAAAAGGCGTGCCTGACCTCGAGACGGGCCGCCGGGGCGATCTTCTAGTGCGAATCCTTGTCGTCACGCCGCAGCGGCTCACGGCGGAGGAAAAGCGTCTCCTCGAAAAGCTCGACGATCTCCTGGGCGAATACACGAAACGGCCGAAGTCGTTTTTTGACAAGCTCCGATGAGGGGCTATGGGAACGGGAGCCCCGCGAGGAGCGAGACGGCCTTGAAGAATGCGTAGAACCCGAGGAGGCCGCCGGCCACGATCAGTACGACGACGACGTCCCGCATCACGGAGGACCGGTCGGTCCCCGTTGAGCCTTCCCCCAGGGTCTCACTCCGAAATCGGCAATCATAATCGTCTGTCTCGATATGAATGGCTTATGGAACGCTTATCGAAACTCATACTCATCCCCGGGAATACGTCGCGCGTTCCTCCACCGACGCCAAACGTTTTAGGAACCGGGAGGGTTTCTCCCGGTGGATGCGGAAGGTCCTCGGGGTCCTGACGGAAGATTTTCGGCTCTACCACGACCTCGTCGCCGCGCTGAAGACCCGCCACATCCCGTTCGTCACCCTGTCCGACGCCCGAAAAATTCCCGAGAACGTCGGAGCCGTGATCACGTCGCCCGTGGAAGCGCCCCAGGTGCGTCGGGCCCACGTGATCGCGGACGACGACGTGGATAGCGCGATCGCGAAGGCGCTCCAGGTCCTCGCGGGGAAGACGGAGTGGGAGGAGCTCCTCGTCGGGATCGACCCCGGCGCGGCCCCAGGCGTTGCGATCGTCGGCGATGGGCGCGTCCTCGACACCCGCCTCGCGGGCTCCCCGGAGGCCGTCGTCCGGATCGTGCGGCAGGCGATTGCGAACTACCCGTCGACCCGCCACCGGATTCGCGTGGGCCACGGGGACCGCACGAACCGGAACCGAATCCTGAACGCGCTCGCCCGCGAGGGTCTCGTGGCGGAGATCGTCGATGAGGCAGGGACGACCGACCGCACCGACACGCCGGACATCGATGCGGCGATCAAGATCGCGTTCGTGGCGGGCGTCCGCGCGACGCCGCCGTACGACATTACGCCCACGCCCGGGGAAGTTCGCGAGATCCAGCGCCGGAGTCGCGTGAAGAGCGATGGCAAGGTCACGATCTCTACGGGACTGGCCGTCGCGGTCGCGCGCGGGGACATCACGCTCGACGAGGCGGTTCACCAGCAGCAACAGCGCGTGTGAACACGAGTCCGGATTCGCGCCTCAGTCGATTCCGGGCCGGAGGACCCACCGATACCGGGTCTCGATCTCATTCCGTTTCTTGAAGTACATTTCCTCCGCGATCTCCCCCGCCGCGAGCTTCGCCTCGAGGGCCTCCAACTCCCGCTCGAAGTCCCCGCGGAAGGTCTTCCGGTACTCCATCGCAGCCTGCTCGAGGACTTCGACGAGATCCTTCCCTCGCTGAGTCATCTGGTACACGATGCGGGGTCGTCCCGTGGGCGGGAACACCGCCGCGCGGTCGACGAGGCCCCATTCGAACAGCTCCGCGAGGTGCTTGTCGATCGCCTGGCGCCGGACCTTCATCTTCGCGGCGAGGTCCTCGGGGTGGTCGAATCCCTGCTGGAGGAGCTTGAGGATCTGCAGGCGGGTCGGGGTCGCCGAAATCCTCACAATCTCCAGAGGGTCGTCGGCCACGGCGCGCGATGGCCCGCCGCCCAAATCAACCTTCTTCAACCCGCGGGTTGATGTTGTCCTCCGAGCGGTGGACGCTCTCGCCCCCTCCCTTGAATCTCGCCTAAATACCCGGTCGATGGTGTAATCACCATGGACGGCAACAAGTCGGTCAAGCCCCGGGTGGACGTGACCGTCTACCTGGACACAAAGTTCCGAGCCCCACTCGGTTCGGTGCTCCGATGAAGAAGTCCGAAATCCTGCGACGGCTCGTGGAACGGCTCGCCCGTGGCGAGATTACAGAGAAGACGTACCTCGAGATCAAAGCGCGGTACGAGAACGAGCCCGAGGAAATCCCGGAGTCCCCGCCCGAGGAGGCGAGGGTCGCCGAGGAGGCGGGTCGCGCGACGGAGGACGCCAGCCGGGCCGCGGAGGACGCGAGCCGTGCGGCGGAGGCGTTCGCCCGGTCCCTCGAGCGGACGATCCGCGCCGCGATCGAACCCGTGATTCGGAACATCCCCGATATCGAGCGAAAGATCCGGGAATCTGTCGAGCCCGCGCTCCGCAATATCGACTTCTCCGAGTTCGGCCGCACCGTGCAGACGACAGAAGGCTCCGTGAAGATCGCAGGCTCCGGCGTCGTGAAGGGGAACCCTCTCCGGACGCAGGAGTTCAAGACCGCGGGATCCGGGCGCGTCGTCGGCGACCTCGAGGCCCGGGTCGCAAAGGTCGCTGGGTCGTGCGTCTTCGAAGGGAACGTGACGGTTCAGGAGTTCAAGTCCGCGGGGTCCGCGAAGGTGAACGGAACCCTCCGCGCGCATGAGCTCCACAGCGCCGGCAGCCTCTCCGTGGGGAAGGGCATCGAGGGCCACGAAGTCCATCTCCGCGGGAGCCTTCACGTCGAAGGGGACGTGAAGGCCCACGAGGTCCACCTCGCGGGCGCCGCGAAGGTCAGCGGCATGCTCGAGGCCCATGAGACGCGAATCGAGCTCGGCGGGGAGGTTTCAATCCCCGTGATCAAGTCCCGCGAGATCAACGTCCGCCGGCCCGGCGGGTTCTTCCGGGGCGCGTGCGAGTTGGTCGCGGACCGGATTGAGGGCGAGGAGGTGTACCTTGAATGCACGACCGCGAATTACGTGCGCGGCGGGGAGGTCTCCATCGGTCCGCACTGCCGCGTCGGGGTCGTCGAGGCCCTCGAGCTTCGGGTCCACGAGTCCGCGGAGGTCCGCGAGCGCCGGCCGCTCAGCAAGAGGAGCCGCGAAGAGCACGCGGACCACGAGGAGCACGCGGGCCATCCCGAGGAAGACGAACCGCCCGCGCCGCCGCAACCGCCCGAGGCTCCGGGCGCGCCTCCGAGCCCGCCATAGCATTTCTCGTGGACAGTTTTATAAAGGCCTTCGGACTTGAAAGCAGCTGTGCCCGAAAGGATGATTTTAAAGGTCGCAGAAGCGCCCCAGTCCGACGTGGGCCTCGGCCGGGCCCGGGTCGACACGAAGACCCGGATGACCCTCTCCGTCGACGTCGGCGAGATTATCGAGATCATCGGGAAGAAGTCGACCGCCGCGAAGCTGTTCCGCGTGATGCAGGAGGACGAAGGGAAAGGGATTCTCCGGATCGACGGCCTCGTCCGCCGCAACGTCGGCGTCTCGATCGGGGACAAGGTCGAGGTCCGCAAGGCGGAGGTGTTCCCCGCGGAGCGCGTCACGATCGCGCCGATCATCTCCGAGGGTCACAAGATCAGTTTCGGGCAGGGAATCGAGAACTTCGTGAAGCGCGGGCTCCTGAAGCGGCCCCTCACGAAAGGCGATGTCGTGATCGTCCCCGGGATCGCTCTGATGGGCGGCGCGCTCCCGTTCATGGTCATCAAGGTGATGCCGAAGGGCGTCGTCCAGATCGTCGACGACACGATCATCGAGATGAAGGAGGAGCCCGTCCGCGAAGGCGAAGTCCTCACGGCGACGGTCACATACGAGGACATCGGCGGGCTCAAGGAGGAGCTCCGCAAGGTCCGGGAGATGATCGAGCTCCCGCTGAAGCACGCGGAGCTGTTCGAGCGCCTCGGCATCGACCCGCCGAAAGGTGTCCTCCTGTATGGGCCTCCCGGCACGGGGAAGACGCTGATCGCGAAGGCCGTCGCGAACGAGGCGGGCGCGAACTTCCTCTCGATCCAGGGCCCGGAGATCATGTCGAAGTACTACGGGCAGAGCGAGGAGCGGCTGCGGGAGAAGTTCGAGGAGGCGCAGAAGAACGCGCCGTCGATCCTGTTCATCGATGAACTCGACTCGATCGCCCCACGGCGGGAGGAGGTCACGGGCGAGGTCGAGCGGCGCGTCGTCGCGCAGCTCCTCACCCTCATGGACGGCCTCAGCGGCCGCGGCCAGGTCATCGTGATTGGCGCGACGAACCGTGAGGAGGCGATCGACCCCGCGTTGCGGCGCCCCGGTCGCTTCGACCGCGAGATTGAGATCGGCGTCCCGGACCGGGAGGGGCGCAAGGAGATCCTGATGATCCACACGCGCGGCATGCCGATCGAGGGTTCCGAGGACGAGCGGGACCAGCTCCTTAACGACCTCGCAAACCGCACACACGGGTTCGTCGGCGCGGACGTCGCGGCGCTCGCGCGGGAGGCCGCGATGAAAGCACTGCGGCGGTACCTCCCGGACATCGACCTCGAGAAGCCGATTCCCTCCGAGGTTCTCGAGAAGATGCGGGTCACCCCGGAGGACTTCAAGTCCGCCCTGAAGGAGGCAGAGCCGAGCGCGATGCGGGAGGTCCTCGTCGAGGTTCCGCGGGTCACGTGGGACGAGGTCGGCGGCCTCGAGGAAGTGAAGATAAAGCTCCGGGAGGCCATCGAGATGCCGCTGAAAGATCCGGACGCATTCAAACGGATGGGCATCCGCCCGCCCCGGGGGATTCTCCTGTATGGCCCGCCGGGGACCGGCAAGACGCTCCTCGCGAAGGCCGTCGCGACGGAGAGCGAGGCGAACTTCATCTCGATCAAGGGCCCCGAGGTGATGTCGAAGTGGGTCGGAGAGAGCGAGAAGGCGGTCCGGTTGATCTTCAAGAAGGCCCGGCAGGTCGCTCCGTGCGTCGTGTTCCTCGACGAGATTGACGCGATCGCGCACCGCCGCGGCTCCGACACGGACAGCGGCGTCGGGGAGCGGGTCGTGAACCAGCTCCTCACGAGCCTCGACGGGCTCGAGACGCTCGAGGGCGTCGTCGTAGTCGGCGCGACGAACCGACCCGACATGGTCGACCCCGCACTCCTCCGGACGGGCCGCTTCGACCGGCTAATCCTCGTCCCCGTGCCGGACCGCCAGGCGCGGATCGAGATCCTCAAGGTCCACACGAAGGCGATGCCCCTCGAGGGCGTCGACCTCGAGGAGCTCGCGGTCGAGCTCGACGGCTACACGGGCGCGGACATCGAGGGCCTGTGCCGAGAGGCCGCGATGCTCGCCCTGCGGGAGAACCGGAAGGCGCGAAAGGTCACGATGGCCCACTTCCAGGAAGCGATGAAGGTTGTCCACTCCTCGATCGACGAAGAGACGATGAAGTTCTACGAGCGGATCGGCCGCGAGCTCGAGCGGGGCGTGAGCAAGAAAGTGAAGGAAGAGATGGCCCTCGGATACTTCCGCTGAGCTCTCGTGCGAATTCGCGTCGATACAAATAAGGCGAATCATCGCTTCCGAGCCCGCAGCGAATTCCCGTGACCACCAGCATCTTCTCTCAGGTCCGTTCCTACGCGGGCCGCATCACCGCCCTCGGTTGGCCGCTCCTCTCGACCCTTCTCGCCCTGCTCCTCGCCGCGATCGCCCTCACGCAGCCGATCTGGGCCCTCGAACAGAGCGACGGGCTCGGAGGCCTCACGCGGTGGACGTACGCCAGGTCGACGTTCGACGAAGAGGAATACGGGAATGGCGTGTGGGATCAGACGACGACCCGGTCGTACTTTGGTCCATCGTTCACGCAGTACCGGATGCGAGACGCGATCGGCACCGCGTACCTCGTCGGGGTCTTCTTCGTCGTCCTGCTCCTCGTTCTCGTGATCCTGGAGTTCCTCGCGCGGGCTCGGAAGGTTCCCACGAATGCGGTCCCGGTCACGAACATCGTGGCCATGGGCCTGGGGTTCGTCGCGCTCGGGCTTCCCGCCCTTTCGATTCCCGCCGCCGCGGGGGACGTGGGCGTCGTCGTGTCGGGGTTCTTCGGGAGCGCCGCCGCCGGCGGTTTCGCGTACTCCTGGGGCGCCGGGTTCAGCTGGTGGCTCTGGCTCGTCGCGACGATCCTCACGCTCGTCGTGTTCGTCGTCCCGCTCGTGCAAAGCCGACCCGGGCGCCCTGTGCTTCCGCGTTAGTCAACCCGGGCCGCGCGCCCGCAATAAGCTCAAATAGACCTCTCTCGCATTATGCCACAACGTCAGAAGGGACGTGATGGGATGAAGAAATTCGCCACTGAGCTTAAGGGCAAGACCGTCATGACGAACGACGGCCAGATCCTCGGAAGGATCGAGAACTTCATCGTCGATACCCGCTCCGGGAAGGTCGAGAACGTGCTCGTCGTCCCCGCCGAGGAGATCGAGGCCCGATTGTTCAAGACGGATCCGCAGGGCCGGCTCATCCTGCCTTTTCAAGGCATGAAGGCCATCAAGGACGTCGTCGTGATGAACATCGGTCCGGCGCAGTGACCGGACCCGGTCACCCACCGCGGCGGAACAGTTCGCGAGCTTTCGCGAGTCCCTCCGGGTGATCGAGGAGTGCGGCGATCACCCCCTCCATGAGGGCGGCGGTGGACCAGATCTCAATCACGACCTCCGGGTCCTTCCCGAGCGACCACTCGACGTGTTCGACTCGCATCGTCGCATCCTCGAACCGAAAATGGAAAAGGGGAACGCCATCGGCGTTCCCGTGGCCTCTTACTTCGTGATGTCCTTCAGCTTCCCGGCGAGCTCGCTGAGGTCCATCCCCGTGAGAGTCTTCACGAGCGCGGGCGCGGTCGCCGCGATATCGACGATGCTCCCGACGAGCTGGGACGGACCCCGGTCGCCCATAATGATGAGCTTCTCCGTCCTCTCGAGGGACTTCGCCGCGTTCGCGACGATCTCCGGGAGCTTCTCCACGATGAGCTGCGTAACCGCGGCCTTACCGTACTGCTCCCACGCGGCCGCCTTCGCCCGCATCGCTTCCGCCGTCGCGAGGCCGGTGGCCCGGATTGCGTACGCCTCCGCCTCACCCTTCAAGCGGATGATGTCCGCCTCCGCGGTCCCCGTCTGACGGATCCGTTCCGCCTCGCCCGTCGCGACGCGAGAGAGCCGTTCTTTCTCGCCCTCCGCGACAAGGATCGCGCGCTCCTTCTCACCCTCCGCGGTGATCACGAGCCGGCGCTTCTCGCCGTCCGCCTCCGCCGCGACGGAGTCGGCCATCGCCTTCGCAGGGACAACCCGCTCCGCGGTCTGCTCCTGCTCCCGCCGACGGACCTCCTGCGTCTGGACGAGGACTTCCTGCTCCTTCTGCCGGATGTCGATCTTCGTCTGTTCGACGACGAGCTCTTGCGTCCGCCGAGCAGTCTGCATCTGGAACGAGATCTCCCGGTTCGCGCGTTCCATCTCGACCTCCGTCTCCGCCTTGAAGCGGATCACGTCCCGGTCCCGGTGGTATCCCGCGACCTGGGCCTCCGCGTCCGCGTTCGCCTTCTCCCCCTGCTGCGCGGCGACGGCCTCCGCGACCGTTGCCTCGCGGTTCGCGTTCGCCTTCCCGATCCGCGCGTCCCGCTTGACCTCCTCCGTCCGCTTCACGCCGAGGGCGGCGAGGTATCCGTGCTCGTCCTCGATCTCCTTGATCACGAACGACCGGATCTCGATTCCCATGTTCTTCAGGTCCTCGCCCGCCATCGTGAGGATCTTCGACGCAATCGCGTCCCGGTCGCTGTTAATCTGCTCAATCGTGAGGGTCGCGCACACGCCGCGGACGTGGCCCTCGAGTGTCTTCAGGGCGATCTCGTTGATCTCCTGGTCCGACTTGTGGAGGAGTTGGCTCGCCGCCGTCCGAAGGACGTCCGGATCGTCCGAGACCCGAACCTGCGCGACGGCCTTGATGTTCACCCTCGCGCCGCTCCGCACGACGTCCGTGACGATCTCGTTCACGTCCACGTCGAGGGTCCGGATCCCGAGCGGAAGGAAGCGATACGACTCGACGATCGGGACGATGAACTTCCCGCCGCCTGTCCATACCTCGTACCCTCTCCCGCTCTTGTACCGACGACCGTACAGGACCATCGCCGCGTCGGGAGGGACCTTCTTGTACCGCGCCGCGTAAATCGCGATCAGCGCGACGACAATCAGCCCAATCAGCACACCCACGCTCACAACGAGTGTTATGTCCACCATGGTTCCGACCTCCTCTCTTATCCCTCACACTTTCTCGACGACGAGGGCGTTGCCCTCGACGCCCGTGATCTGGACGCGATCTCCCGTCTTGAGGTCCTGGGTCGAGATCGCGGAGAGCAGGGTGCGACCCCGCGCGTCCGTGACAACAAGGACCTGTCCGCGCACGCCCGGCTTTACCGGGACCGTGACTTCGCCCCGCGTGCCCACGAGGTCCTTCAGGTCGTAGGTCGTCGTCGCCTGGCTTTTCGCGAAGACCTGCACGAGGAAGTAGTAGACGAGCGCCGTGACGACGGCCGAGGCCCCCGCGGCGACGAACGGGACCGAGATTGATGGAAGCGATTGGAACGACTCGAGGACCGTGCCGAACGCGCCAAAAAACGCCCCGAACGCGAAGAGGATCGGCAGACTCAGCGGCGAGATGCCCGCGCCGGAGAACTGCCCTGCATCCGCGGCGACGTCGTGGCCGATGTCACCGAGGTCCACGCCCCCGACGTCGACCCCGCCGACATCCGCCCCGATGTCGAAGAGCCCTCCGGTGACGGCCATAACGAAGAGCAGGACGCTGAACACGACCGTGATCCCGATGTAGACCGTCAGAATGTCGACCATGGACTCACTTCTCCTCCGCGAACTTCGCGGGAATCTTCTCCATCTCCTGCCCGTCCTTCATGATCTTCTTCGCGCGCTTCTGAGGGAGGCGGATCGCCTCCGGAGCCGGCGCGGGCTTCGCCGCCATGGCGGGTGGGGCCGAACGTCCCGCGCCGCTGAAACGGACCCCACAGTTCCAGCAGAATGCGTCCCCCGACCACGCGCGGGCGCCGCAGTTCGGGCAGAACCCCGCGGCGGTCTTCGTCTTCGAGGACTCGATGCGTGGCGCGGGCATCCGCACCGGCGCGGATGCAGACGAGGACGTCGTCGTCTCGGTTTCCGCGCGGACCTTCCTCGCGGGCGCGAACCGCGGCGTATCTTCGCCGTCCTCGAACACGGCCCCGCACTCATCACATGCCACCGTGTCCGAGCTCGCCAGCGCCCCGCACGATGCGCACACGAATCCTCGGAAGAGCACGCCGCGCTTCCCGAAGCCCAGATCCCGGTCCCATTGGAAGCCGAGCGCTCGGTTCGGATCGAACACGAGGCTTCGGCTCGCCGTGAAATCGAGATTTCGGTCCGTTGAGAATCCGAGCGTTCGGATTGGATCGAAGTTGAGAAGATTCGCCACCGCCCCTCCAACTCCTACCCTCCCAATCCGGCCGCGACCCCTTAAAAGTTGTGCAGGGGAATCCCGGGGAAATCCCGCGTCGTAACAGCGGCGCCTCGTCAGATCGGCGCCCGCTTCTCCTGTTTCACGACGTTCAAGACAACCTGCGTGTAGGTCCGATCCACGTTCTCCATCGCGACGAGTTTCTTGATGAACGCGTCGAGTTCCTTCGTGTTCCGGAACCGGGCGATGATCACAGAGTCGTACTCCCCGGTGACATCGTAGACCTCGACGACTTTGTCCTCCCGGGCGATCTTCCGCTGGACTTCGAGGAGCTTGCCCTTCGAGATCCGGACGCCGATCACGGCGAGGACGTCATACCCGAGCTTCTTCTCGTCGAGGAGCGGCGCGTACCCAAGGATGATCCCCTCGGACTCGAGCCGCTTCACGCGGTTGCTCACCGTGCTGATGCTCACTTCGAGTTCCCGCGCGATGTCCCGAAAGCTCTTCCGTGCGTCCTGGTTGAGACGCCGAAGGATCGCAACGTCAAGGTCATCGAGGAGCTTGATTGGCACGATTTCACCCGTGCTTGAACGGTTCTCGAGTTACTAAGCCTTTCTTCACACCCGTCGTTCTCGCCGCGCGTTGAGTCCATTATTGCACGAGGATCGAGCCGCGACGGCGAACCTTGCGCGAGGCGTCCCTTGGAACCGCAAGGGGTCCAGTGAGATTTGCAGTTCGGAGAGTCGATGCGACTTCGTTGAGCCAGTCTAGTACGTATCGACGCCCTTCGCGAGCTGACGGAGCTTCTTGACCCGCTCTTCGATCGGTGGGTGCGACGAGAACATCCTCACGAAAGCGCCGCCCTGGAAGGGGTTCACGATCCATAAGTTCGCGGACGTCGGGCTCCCAAACGCCATCGGGTTCTGGCGGTTCCGGTATTCGAGCTGCTCGAGGGCGTCCGCGAGCGCGTCCGGCGCGCCGAGGGTCTTCGCCCCAACGTGGTCGGCCTTGTACTCCCGGCTGCGGGAGATCGCCATCTGGAGGGCGATCACGCCAATCGGGACCAGGATGAGCCCGAGGATCGCGACAAGGTACACCCATGGGGGCACGTTCCGCCGACCGCGACCGAACAGGGTGCTCCACAGGGCGACCCGGGCGAGGAGCGTGAGGGCGCCCGCGATCGTCGCTGCGATCGACATCACGAGGATGTCGCGGTCCTTGATGTGCGAGAGCTCGTGCGCGATGACCCCCGTGAGTTCCCGCTCCTCGAGGACGCGGGACATCCCCTCCGTGACCGCGACGACTGCGTTCTTCGGGTTCCGGCCCGTCGCGAACGCGTTCGGTGTCGGCGACGGGACGATCGCGACGCGGGGCATCGGGAGATTGCTCATCGCCGCGACGCGGCGGACAATCCGGTACAGCATCGGGGCCTCCGCCTCCGTGACGATCCGCGCGCGGTACGTCATCAGGACGATTTTGTCCGCGAAGAAGTACGCGATCGCGTTCATCGCGACCGCGACGAAGAGGAACAAGGCCACCATGAGGACCCAGTCACCGAAGAAGACGGACCCGATGACCCAGCCGAACCCCACGAGGATCGCCGTGAGGACCAGGAACAACGCGCCCGTCCGGAGGGATGGATTCATGCAGGTCCCAATCTACAAAGCGGTCCTATGAGAACTTTGCGCTGGAATCCCCGTGCCCCCGGCCCCGCTCGCGGGAGTCAACTGCTCGCCACGAGGCCGAGGTCGAGCTCGTAGGCCGCGGTCACGCGGAACCCACCAGAGGGCGAGATCCTCCCGATTTCGTCCTCCGGGACCTCGAAGGCCTTCGCGAGCTGGCCGACGAAGCGGGCATGGTCCATCTCCCCGGGCGCGAGGATCACGCGGCGAGTCGCGCGGGCGGCAACGGCGCTCACGGGCCCCGCCATGATCTTCCGGTGGCCCTCGTGCTCGATCTCGCCGACCCCGATCGCGACGGGGATGTCGTGAAGGTAGTTCCTCTTCCCCCGGATTACGAACGCCCCGCGCGGCAAGAACTCCCCGCTCTCCGCCTGCTTGCTCACCTGTTCCGGGAGAACCCAGTACGCACTCCCGCTCGCGAGCCCGGCGGGCCAGGCCTTCGAGTATGCGAGCGCGAACTCGCACGCTTCCCGGAGCGTTGCATCACCCGCCTTCGAACCGTCCTTCACGACGACGCTCGGCGCGCCGTGGATGTCCGCGTGCGCGTACCGGTCGCCGTCCTTCAGGTGCTTCCGAACGAGGGAATCGTTCGTCTTCGCGTCCCGCCCGCCGAGAATCAGGTAGCCCTCGGACGAAAGCGTCCAGCGGTACGCCTCGAACCAGAACTTCTTCGTGCCCTTCATCTTCGGACGCTTCGCGGCCTTCACGGCCTTCCGTTCCGCGGCCTGCAGCTCCTCCTGCGCCGCGCGGATTACCTCGACGACGCGGTCTGCCTTCCGCTGGGCCTCCCTGCGCCGCTCGTAGAACGTCTGCGCGTTCCCATTCACATCCGTTTTGTAGTCGAGCTCGAGAGCGTCGAAATCGCCGATTGCGACGCTGACGATTCCCTTCGCGCGGTCGATGCCCTTGATCTGGACCTGATCGAAGTCGCGTCCCTCCCGCACCGCCTTGAGCATCTCCTCGAAGAGCGGGAAGTG
>DATESQ010000060.1:0-3513 GCA_035283985.1 Thermoplasmata archaeon
CGTACCTGCTGTATCTCCCGGCACATCTGCTCCGCGGCGGCAGTACCTCGGCGGGTATCGATGCAATCGGGTTCTCTCTCGGCTTTGCTGCGGATGCAACTGCCCGTGCCGTGTACTTCGGTTCGGATCCCTTTGCATCTCCATCGGCGCTTGTCCCTGTTGTTCTCGTGTCCGCAATCGCCGTGTTTTCCCTGATACGCAATCGCGGTGAGTCCGTCAGCGTGCCTCGGCGTGCGCTCGAGCGACTCGGACGACGCGGCGTTGTGCGGATGGTGCTCCTGGGACTCGGTCTCGGGGCAATTCTCGCACTCCAAGTGACCCTTTTTGGGTACCCATCGGTCCTCGCGCGGTTCGTCGCTGTCCCCCGACCCGCGATGACCCTCGCCGTGTTCACTGGCGTGGGGCTTGGAGCGACGATCGTCGCGCGGGGGATTCGGCCATCGGTCGCGGTGTTTCTCCTGGGGAATGCGTTCGCCGTCGGCGCGGTCCTCGACTTGGCACTCTTCGGGTCCGCGTTCCTGCCCATCCTCATCGCGATCGCCGAACTCGTACTCGTGGCGGATCTCGCGCTCCTGTTCCGATATCTGCACCATGGCCCACCAACGTTGCGAGCGGCCGGCCTCGCATTCGGCGTCGCCGGCATTGTGTTCGTCGCGTACGTGTTCGCGTTCGTGCTCACCCTCGCGTACGCATTCGTTCCCGCGCGGACGCTCTGGGAAGGCCGCCTCCCCCTGTTCCTGGTCCTCACGGCCCTGCTTGCCGCCGTCGGCGCGATCCTCGTCGCCTGGCGATTGCGTCTCCACAGTGCTCGGGTTGACGGTGCACCCGGGGCAATTCCGAGGGCCTTGAGCGGTATCGTGGTGATTCTGTTGATCACCGCGACGCTCGGTTCCTTGATGACGTCCGCGCCATCTACCCCCGGGTCCTCATCAATCGTCGTCATGACGTACAACGTCCACCAAGGCTTCGGACAAGATGGGGTTCTTGGAATCGAGCGGATCGCGGAGGTCATACGCCAGGCGAACGCGGACATCGTTGCGATTCAAGAGAGCGACACCGCAAGGATTTCGAGCGGGAACCAGGACGCAGTTCGCTTCCTCGCGGTCCGCCTCGGGTACTACGAGGCGTACGGCCCGCCAACCCGCGATCAGATTTTTGGCGTCTCCATCCTGTCCCGGTTTCCCATCCTGCGCTGGGAGACGATCCTTCTTCCGAGCACCGAGGTGCAGCGGGTCATGGTCGAAGCGGACGTGCAGATTGGCGCGCAGGTTCTCAGGGTCTACGCCGTTCACTTTGGGCTGCCCGACGCGGAACGGGCGATGCAGGCCGATTTCGTCAGGACGATGACGGCATCGGCTCCGTCTCCGAGGATTTTGCTCGGCGATCTCAATTCGGTCCCGCATGAGTATTGTCCCGGAACGGAGTGCTCCGACAACGCGTACAATAGAATCAGTGTCGTCTGGCAAGACAGCTGGACTGCCGCGGACCCTCCTCCGATGGAAAGCGACGGACCCACATGGCCTGCCCCTGCTCCGACCCAGCGGATCGACTATGTTTTCGTAGGGCCTGGGATTCTTGTGGATTCTGCGAGCGTTCCCCGAAATCCATTAACCGAAGTCGCTTCTGATCACCTGCCCGTGATTGTGCGCATCGTCCTTCCGTAGCGGGTCCCGGGGTCTCGGTGCGCACACGCGTCCCCGCAGGGGTGAAACACGCTTTCGCAGCCGCAAGCCATTGCCCAAACTAGCGGGCCTGCCTCTCGTGCGCGATTCGCGGTTCCTTCTCCTCTCGTCGAACCCGCTGGAGACGACCGGGTGCCCACCAATTGTACTTCCCCGCGAGGACCATGATCGCAGGCACGAGGTAGATCCGGACGACCATCGAGTCGAGCAGGATCACGAACGCGAGCGCGAAGCCGATCTCCTGGAGGAGGGGAGACGGATTGAGCATGAGCGTGGCGAATGCGCCCGCCATGACGATGCCGCAGGCGGAGATGATCCCGCCGGTCCTCGTAGTTGCCTCCGCGATTGCGTCGGCGTCCGAGGCTCCATGGGCGACCTCCTCCCGCACCCGCGTGATGATGAAGATGTCATAGTCCATCCCAAGCCCCATCGCCATCACGAAGAGAAACAGGGGCAGGACGAAGATCACGTCGAGGCCCCTCCAGAAGTGGAACAGGACGATCGTGAGGGCGAGTGTCCACGCGATGCTCAGGAGGATTGTGAGGATTGCTCGGACCGGGATGAGGACGGAGCCGAGAACGAACAGGAGGACCGTGAACAGGCCCAGGATCACGACGATCGCCATGATCTGGAGGTCCCGGTTCGTGCTGTCCCGAACGTCGTTCAGGATCGCACTCACGCCGCCGAGGTACACCTCGCTCGCCGCGAGCTCGGGCTCCGAGGCGCTAATCTCGGCGAGCAGGGTCTCGAGGCGGTCGATCGCGCTGATCGCGTCCCGGGAGAAGGGACGGTCCGCGAGGATGACATAGATCCGAACCGTGCGGTCGTCCGTCCCGATGTACTGCGACATCGCGGCGACGATCGCCACCCGCTCCGCCTCGGGCGCGCTCGAGAGGTTCCGGTAGTCCACGTCGGAGCCCTGCGGGTTCGTCGGGCCCTCGACGCTCTTCACCCCGGGTTCGCGGGCGATCATGTCCCTGGAGAGGTTGTGAAGAGTGTCCATCCGGGCGACGGACACATTTCCGTCCGCGAGCAGGACGGGGCCCGGGAACCGGACGACGACGTACGCGGGATACACGAAGCCGTATCCGAACGCCGCGCCGATCGCCTCGAGCCCTTGGCCTGATTCCGTGACGGGCGCCCCCTCCGTGAGGTCGTACGTCGGCAGGTCCGTGAGGACGATGTACGTCGCGGGGATCGTGATCAGGAGCGCGACGAGGAGGACCGCCTTCGCGTGCTTCATCGAGAACAGGGCGGCGTTCCGGAAGTACCGCTCCGTGACGGTGAGCTCGCCCTGCGTGCGGGGCTTCGCGAATCGCTTCCCGGACGGCCAGAACACGCGGTTCCCGAGCAGGAGGAGTGCGGAAGGGATGAACGTGAGCGCGATCCCGAGTGCGACGGTCACCGCGAAGCCGATCGTGATCCCCATGCCCTTCACGATCGGGAACGAGCCGAGGGAGAGCGCGAAGAACGCGATCAGGACCGCGCCCCCGCTCGTCGTCACGCTCTCGCCCGCCCAGATCACCGCGTTGCGAACCGCCTCCTCCCGGTCCTTCCCGTCCCTCCGCTCGTCCCGGTACCGCGAGACGAGGAAGATGCTGTAGTCCGTCCCCGCGGCGAGGAGAACGGTCTGGAGGACCGCGGTCACCGTGAAGTCGATCGAGAACAGGTACACCGCAACGAAATACACGAAGAGGTTCCCGATCAGGATTGCGATCGCAATCGTGAGGATCGGGAACGCAGGGGAGAAGACGGACCGGAAGTACAGGCCGATGAGGATCACGACGAGCAAGATCGTCACAATGAACTCCCCGCCGCCTTCAAGGGTGAG
>DATESQ010000061.1:0-4172 GCA_035283985.1 Thermoplasmata archaeon
TGGCTCACCCGGCGCGGGCCGTCCCAGTCCGCGGGCTCCTTCTCGCTGAAGCACATCATGAAATACGTTGCGGCTGGCCGCATGACCGCATGGAGCTGGTTTCGAAACCGGATCCGTTCCCGGTTTCCGAACACGTGGAACAACCCGGAATCGACCACGGAAGCGAACGTCCGATTCAGCGCCGTCAAGTCAAACGCGTCGTGCACGACGAACGCGGCCTTCAATCGCCGTTCTTTCGCTTTCCTCTTCGCCTTCTCGATGGCCCGAGGGGCCGAGTCGATCCCCGTGACCTTGAATCCCTTGGCTGCGAGGAACAACGAGTTCTCCCCGGTGCCGCAACCAACGTCGAGCACGGGACTCGCCCTGAGAATCCCTCTCTCGACAAGCCGGACGAACACGGGTTGCGGGCGACCGATATCCCATGGCGGAGTGCCCTCGTAGGCCTCGTCGAAGAAACTCATCGCGCCCGGCGGATTACCTCATCCGCGGCTCTTATGGCTTTGGCGGTTGCTGCGACGTCATGGACCCGCAACAGGTCCGCCCCGCTCCGGACCGCCAAGGACGCGGCAGCGATGCCCGCCTCGAGACCCTCGTCTGGGATCTCGCCGCCACGCTCGCCGCGAAACCACTTTCGCGACGTGCCGACGAGGATCGGAAATCCGAGCGGACGCAATTCCCCGAGCCGCCGCACGAGCTCTGTGTTGTGCTCCGGGCGTTTGCCAAAACCGAGCCCCGGGTCGATCACGAGGGCTTCACGAGGCACCCCTGCCGCGATGGCCACGGTTGTTCGCTCGTCGAGAAACGAATACACTTCGCGTACGACGTCGCGGTACCCGGCAGCGCGCTGCATCGTCCTCGGTTCTCCCTTCATGTGCATCACGATCGCAGGGACGCTCTCTCGCGCGATGAGACGGATCATGCGCTCGTCCCGCAGGCCGGAGACGTCGTTCACCATGTCAACCCCGAGGGCGACGGCCTTGGCGGCGATCTTCGGCTTGTACGTGTCGATGGAGATCCGTGCGTCGGTCTTCGGCCGTAACGCCGTCAGAACGGGTCCCACACGCCGCCACTCTTCATCCTCGGGGACGGGGTCCGCGCCGGGTCGCGTGGACTCCCCGCCAATGTCTAGGATTTCGGCCCCCTCGTCCGCAAGGCGGAGGGCGTGCTCCACCGCCGACGTGGGTTGCGCGAAACGGCCGCCGTCCGAGAACGAGTCGGGGGTCACGTTCACGATTCCCATGAGGACCGTGTGGTCGAGGGTCAGCTCGCCCTCGCGGAACCTCAGGACGCGCGCTTCCCAGCCCACGGCGGCTCAGCCGTGCCACGCTATTTGTAGCTGCGCCCTCGAGGAGGTTCTCATTCTCGCGCCCGTCATTCGCACACACAGATATTTGAACGAGCGCTGCGGTGGAGCGACCCATGGTTCCCGGGGATACCGGCCCCACCGTCCAGGGGGGTGTCGACCTGCGGGAGCACGATCGCGACGTCCTCGAGTTCCTCTCCAAAACTCCTACGAGCCAGGTCGCGTTCCAGGGCATCCGACGGCGACTCGGAATCCATCCCGAGCAATTGTCCCGCGCGCTCCACCGATTGTCGGAGGACGGTTTCGTAGAGCGAACGGAACACGGGTACCGTGTCACCGCGAAAGCGCTCACCGTCCTCAGCCCCGACGCCCTCACGCACACCCCGGAGGGCCTCACCGTCCTGGAGACGTACCTGCCTGCAGACGTCGTCGTCCGGAGCCTCGTGGACGCCCTCCAAGGCCGCTGGTTCGGGCCCCTCCGATGGTTCGGGTTCTCGGAGGACGAGGGCGAGCTCCGCCTGTGGTGGTCGACGGAGGACAATGCAATTCAGTTGGAGGTCAGGCTCCACGAAGGGCAGCTCCGCATCGTCGCGCACCTGGCCTCGCGGAACCGGATTGACGAGGCCGCGCGGCACGCGTACCTCCTGTTCGAGCACTTGTCGCGCGAGGTCTCGAAAGGCCTGTATTCAGGCCTGATCGGCTGAGATTGAGCGGACGTCCTGAGGGCAGCTGCGGTTGTGACGAGGGAGGCCTCCTGCCAGTCAACATAGCTCGCCCTCGCCATGGGTCTCGCGAGGTCGAACATGACCACCACCGTCGGAATCAAGAGCAAGGACGGCGTCGTTCTCGCCGCGGACAAGCGAGCATCGAGGGGGTTTTTCATAGGCTCGAAGGTCGTGCAGAAGATCTTCGCCCTCGACGACACGATCGCCGTGGCGATCGCCGGGCAGATGAGCGACGCGGAGTACCTCGTGAACCTCGCGAAAGCGGAGCGCCGCCTTCTTGCGCTGCGACGCGGCTACCCGCTCAGCGTGAAGGAGAGCGCCAAGCTGATCGCGAACATCGCGTACAGCGGGATGAAGTCGTATTCCCCGTTCTTCGTGGAGCTCGTCGTCGCGGGCGTGGACCGGGAGGGCCCGCACGTGTACACGAACGACATGAGCGGCGCGATCACCTCGGAGGACTTCATGTCGTCCGGATCTGGATCGCCGATCGCCTACGGCGTGCTCGAGCAGGGCTTCCGACCCGAGTTGTCGATCGAGGACGCAAAGAAGCTCGGCGAGGCCGCCGTGAGGGCCGCAATGGAACGGGATCCGGGCAGCGGGAACGGCGTGGATGTGGTCGCGATTCCCAACGGGCGCTGGCACGCGGAGGCGAACTGACATGGCAGCGCCGGAGATGGGCGGACGCATGCCGTTCTTCTACAACACGGAGGGCCGGCTCATCCAAGTGGACTACGCCCTCCAGGCGGTGGGCCGTGGCTCGACCACCATCGGGTTGAAGACGAAGGACTTCGCGGTCATCTCGAGCCAGGTGAAACCGACCCGATCCCTGCTGGAGCCAGCGGAGAAGATCTTCGTCGTGGACGACCACGTCGGTGCGACCGGCAGCGGTTACATCGGAGACGTGAACACGCTCATCGACGAGCTGCGGCTGTCCGCGCAGCGTCACCGGCTCGTGTACGACACGCCCATCGATGTCGGGACCTTGTCGCGCGGTCTCTCTCAGCACCTGCACACGTTTACGATGTACACGGTTCGCCCGTTCGGCGCGTCCGTGATCCTGGCCGGGGCGGACGAACTCGGCATCCAGCTCGCGCAGGTCGACCCCAGCGGTACGACCTTCAAGGGATCGGGCTTCGCGATTGGGCAGTCTGCGGACGACGCCCTGGAGACGATCAAGAACGGATACCGGCCGGACATCCCGATCGAGGCGGCGATTGCGCTGAACACGCAGGCGATTGAGGGAGTGAACGGCGGGAAGTCCCAGATCGAGCACGGCGTCGTGCGCGGGGACACGAAGCGGTTCGAGCGGCTCGCCCTCGCGGCAGCGGGATAGGCCGGTCCGGGCGTCAAGGGCTGGCGGTGACCCGCGCAAGCACCGCGGGATCGACGTTCCCACCGGAGATCACGGCGACCACGGGGGCCTCGAGTCGGTCCCGATACCGTTTCCACGCCGCGAATGCCGCCGCCCCGGCGGGCTCCGCGACGACCTTCGCCTCGAGCAGGAGCGTCCGCATCGCGTCCAGAAGGTCCTCCTCACTGATGAGCAAGCAGCCGTCGAGGTTCCGTCGCAACAGGTCGACCATGCTCTCGACGATCATTCCGACGCCGATGCCGTCGGCAATCGTCCTCGGGGCTTCTATGCGCGACGGTCGGCCCGTACGCAGCGCCTCCGGCAGCGGCGCGGCCCCGTCCGCCTGCACCCCGAACACCTTCACCCCGGGGACGCGGCCCCGGATCCCGAGGGCGATGCCCGTCGCGAGGCCTCCACCGCCGACCGGTACGAGCACCGTGCGCACGTCCGGCAGGTCGTCCACGATCTCCCATCCGGCGGTCCCCTGTCCCGCGATCGTGTGCGCGTGGGCAAACGGGTGGATGAACGTCTCCGGCCAGGACCGCCACGATTCGTCCTCGTACGTGCGAACGAGCTCGGGACGCGACAGCGTGCGGACTTCGGCTCCGTGCGCCCGTATGCCCTCGACCTTCCGCGGATTCCCCCCGACGGGGACGTGGACGACGCACGGGAAGCCGAGCCGCTTCGAGGCCCAAGCGAGTGCAAGGCCGTGGTTCCCGGAGCTGATCGTCGCGACGCCGCGTCTCCTGTCCTCCTCCGGGAGGCGCGTCAGCCGGTTCCACACGCCGCGGAT
>DATESQ010000062.1:0-14270 GCA_035283985.1 Thermoplasmata archaeon
GAGGGAGCCCGCCCGATGGACGAACGCGAGCACGAAGAGGACGAGGCCGACGATGTCAAATCGGATTGCGACGAACAGAATCGGGCTGAAGCTCCGGAGGCCGACCGTGATGAACAGAAATGCGGTGCCCCAGAGCCCGCCCAACAGAAGAAGCAGGGCGAGATCGATGGACCCGATACCGCCGCCTCGGCCCGCCCGGCGGCCGACCGCGCTCCCGTCCGGCATACGCTGCGGAGTCGCGGCCGCGCCTTAAAGGTTTCAGGCGACCTGCTCGACGGTGCCATCGACGATCTCCGTCTTCCGCCCGTCCTTGTCCATCACGACGAGCGCACCGAGCGGCGTGATGTCATAGCCTCGGCCCCGGATCGTCCCCCCCGGCGTCGTGACGACCACGTCCTTCCCGATCGTTACGCACAGGCCGCGGTAGTCCTTCACGAGCAGGTCCCGCGTCCCCATCCGGTATCGGGACACGATGTCCTCGAAGTGGCGGAGCATGTACTCGAGGAAATCGTCGTTGTCGACGTATTCCGCGACCTCCCGCTTCACGCTCGTCGCGCGCGCCCGGACGTCCTCCGGGAGGCGCTCGACGTCGATTCCCGTGTTCACACCGATCCCGATGACCGTATAGAACGTCTCGCGGCGGAATACGCCCTCGCTGAGGATCCCGCCGATTTTCTTCTCGAGGAACATGACGTCGTTCGGCCACTTCAGGTTCGCGAACACTCCGTAGTGGCGGAGGGCCTTCACAACGGGGATTCCCGCCAAGAGGCCGAGCGTCTGCACGTGTTGCGGCTCCGGCTCGAGGACGAGGGAAACATAGAGCCCTCCGGGGGGCGAGGCCCACGCACGGCCGTGACGGCCTCGTCCCGCACCCTGGCGCTTCGCAAGGATCACCGTGCCCTCCTTCGCGGTTTGGCCCAGGAGGAGCTTCGCGACCTCGTTCGTCGAGTCGACGGCGTCAAACCGCATCAGGGTCCGAAACACGGGGCCGGCCCGCGCGTCAACCGATGTGGGCTGCGGGACGCTCCCGGCCGCCATTACGCGCGGACAGGAGCGGTGCGGGTTAAGCCTTTGCGGGCTGGCCGACCGTCGCCGGACTAATCTCCGTGCTCAGAATGAACCCGATGAACGTGACGATCGAGGCGATCATCGTGATCACGAAGAAGTAATCTCGTAAGCCGAGGCGGCTGCTCAGGCCCGCGATGGTGAAGAGGATCCCGCCCAAAGCAAGGACGAGGCCATATCGGCGGGAGCGCTCTCGATACCATGTGTACAGACCGCCGCCGACGAACACTGCGGCGCCCGGGACCGTTTGGAGCCATGAGAACGCGAAGAACAGCGGGAGGAAGCGCCCACCGACGTTCGGCCCCTCCAACGCGAGCCCCGCCGGGTCGACGATCGGTGCGGCCGCGGCGATCCCCGAGATCAGGAGAGCCGTTGCGAGCCAGTAGTAGCCGTACGCTCGCGCAACCTTCGGATAGTTTCGGAACAGGAGGAGAACGCCGAAGCCGATCAGGCCGACGGGAAGGGCCGTGAGCGGGAGATAAAGCCGATAGAGGGCCGCGTTCCACCCGACGACGTCCGCATTCCCGAGGAACGCGAGGACCGCCGCGAGGCCGAGGAGGGCGAGAGAGACGGTCCACACGAGCTGGTGGCGCTTCCGCCGCTCGAGGAACTGACGGGCGAGAAGGCCCGTGAGGGCGACCGAGACCGCGGCCGTGACGAGCGGGAGGTAGTCCGCCATGCGGCGCGCGGCAGGACCGGGGGCCGTAAGAACGTGCGCTGTTGCTCTTAGCCTAACGAGGTAAACGCCGTCCGAGTTCACTCCTGGACGAGCTCGAGCAGGACCCCCTGGGCCGACTTCGGGTGGATGAACGCGACGAGGCGTCCGTGATGGCCGCGGCGCGGCTCTTCATTGAGGAGCTGGAACCCCCGGGCTCGGAGGTCCGCGATCGCGGCCCGGATGTCCGGCGTACGGAACGCGAGGTGGTGAAGGCCCTCCCCCCGCTTCGCGAGGAACCGCCCGATCACGCCGTCCGGGGTGAGGGATTCGAGAAGCTCGAGCTGCGCGTCCCCGCTCCGGACGAACGCGAGGCGTACGCCCTCCGAAGCGACGACCTCCGGCGGGCCCGCCTGGAAGCCCATCGTCGCGAACCGTTGCAGGGCCTCCTCGAGGTTCGCGACGGCGATTCCGATGTGGTGTAGGGTGCCGATCATACCTCACTCCTCGCCCGGAACGTTCCGAAGATCTCCCGCATTGCGCCTGCGATCTCCCCAAGGGTCGCATGGGCCTTCACGGCGTCGAGGATTACGGGGACGAGGTTCCGCTCGCGCGCGGCGGTCCCCTTCACGCCCGCGAGGGCCTTCGCGACGGCCTTCCCGTCGCGGGCCTTCCGGAACGCCTTCAGCCGCGCGACCTGTTCCCGCTCGAGCTTCGGGTCGATCCGCTGCGGCCTCCACATCGCTCGGTCGTCCTCCTCCGTGCGGAATCGGTTTACTCCAACGATCGTCCGCTCGCCCGCCTCGACGGCCCGCTGGAACCGGTACGCGCTGTCCGCGATCTCCCGCTGGACCCAGCCGGACTCAATCGCGCGTAGCATCCCGCCCATCCCGTCGATCCGGTCGATCACCGAAGTTGCGGCCTCTTCGATGTCCCGCGTGAGGGCCTCGACGGCGAACGCGCCTGCGCCGGGGTCGACCGTGTTCCCGACGCCGCTCTCGTGCGCGAGCCATTGCTGCGTTCGGAGCGCGAGTCGGACCGCCTTCTCCGAGGGGAGGCCGAGGGCCTCATCCATCGAGTTCGTGTGGAGAGATTGAGCGCCGCCAAGGACCGCGGCGAGGGCCTGGACCGCGACCCTCACGACGTTGTTCTCCGGCTGCTGCGCGGTCAACGCGACCCCCGCGGTCTGCGCGTGGAACCGAAGGGCCATCGACTCCGGGTTCTTCGCGCGGAACCGGTCCGCCATGATCCGAGCCCACAGGCGCCGAGCCGCGCGGAACTTCGCGACTTCCTCGAGGAGGTCCGTCTGCGCGCAGAAGAAGAACGAGATCAGGGGTGCGACCGCGTCGACCGGGAGACCCCGCGCGAGGGCGGCCTCGACGTACGCGATCCCGTTCGCGAGGGTGAACGCGACCTCCTGCACGGCGGTCGCGCCCGCCTCGCGGATGTGGTACCCGCTCACGCTGATCGCGTTCCACTTCGGCATCCCCCGCGCGCAGAACTCGAAGATGTCCGCGACGAGCCGGAGCGACGGCTCAGGCGGGTAGATGTACGTGGACCGAGCGATGTACTCCTTGAGGATGTCGTTCTGGACCGTGCCACGGAGACCCTTGCGAGCCGCACCTTGGGCCTCCGCGACGGCGACGTACATCGCGAGAAGGATCGCCGCGGTCGCGTTGATCGTCATGCTCGTGCTCACCCGTTCGAGCGGGAGGCCCCGGAACAGGGCCGCCATGTCGTCGATCGTCGCGATCGGGACGCCGACCTTGCCGACCTCGCCCCGTGTGATCGGATCGTCGGAGTCGTAGCCCATCTGCGTCGGGAGGTCGAACGCGACGGAGAGCCCCGTCGTCCCTTGGGAGAGGAGGTACCGATACCGCGCGTTCGACGCCTCCGCGGAGCCGAAGCCCGCGTACTGCCGCATCGTCCACAGCCGCCCCCGGTACATCGTGGGGTGGACGCCCCGGGTGAAAGGGACCTCGCCGGGGAAGCCGATGTCCCGAAGATACCCGAGGTCCTTCAGGTCGATCGGCGTGTAGAGGAGCTTCAGCGGGACGCCACTCAGGGTCCGGCTTCCTGCCGTCGGTTCCCTCCGGGACGGCGGGGATTTCGGCCTCGGCTTTCGGGATTTCGCGGGCGCCACGACCCTCCGGATGCCGATGGTCCGTGGCGGCCTAAAGGTTATGCGGCAGCAGGCCGCCTCCCGCCAGCGTCGTCGTGCCGGGACGAATCTGCTCTCACGGATAGGAAGTATGTCCCTGCGCGTCGATTCACCTCTTGACCGGGGAGAGCCTCCGCGGCGGCATCCCATGAGCGGTATTCGAACAATCGAGCGAGACCATGCCGTGTTCGTCACCGGCGCGCTTCTCGCCTTACTCCATCTCCTCGATGAACTTCTGACGATTCGGTTTCCCGTCGATGAAGTATACCGACTGTTTGTCTTCGTGGGTCTCACCGCCGCGGCCGTGGGAATCTATCCGAAGCTTGGTCTCTGGAAGGGACCCGTCGCAATCATGTTTGGGATTGGCTGGACCGCGGCGGCTTTCGCGTTCCACGTCCTCCACCTATTGCGGGGCCAGGTGTCCGCGGGCGACATCTCGGGGATCGCCGAGTTCGTCGCGGGTCTTGTCGTTTTCACCCAGGCGGCTGTGCTCACGCGGAACGCAATCGTGCGGCGGCAACACGCTCGTTCCGGAGTCTAGTCCGCACCGCCGAGGAAAGTCCCTTCGAGATCGCACTCCTCCCGCAGCACTCGCAGTTCCTCCGGTGTCGGCGGCTTCGTCTCATGGACGTCCTTCGCGAACCGAATCGGCGACGACACGTTGTTCCGGATCTCCTCGACGCCGAGACCGGGATGGTACGTCGCGCAAACCATCTCCTTCGCCGGGGCGTCGAATCGGTCGATTCCCTTGTCCGTGATCACGATCGCGGGGCCGCCCCGGGGCAGGCCCGCCCGCTCCCGCGCGCCGGGGCCGTCGAGGTACCTGGGCGTCGTGACGTAGTCAACCTTCGGCACGAACTTCCGCGGGTCCTGCCTCGTCATCACGATCACGCGATTCGCGAGGGAGCCCGAGGAGGCGTTCAGTACTCCTTGTAGCGGACGTTCCGGTCCGCGAGGAGAACGCCCTCCCCTCGCGCGACTTCGCCGACGATCCGCGCGCCGAGCTTCTTCAGGGAGTCGACGACCTTGTCGACGAACTTCGCTGGTACGATCACGGCGAAGCCCATCCCCACGTTGAACGTCTGGAACATCTCCCGGTCCTCGATCTTCGCGAGATCCTGGAGCGCGAGGAACTCGGGCTGCGGCGGGAGCGGATCCGTGATCCGGAATTCGACGCCGGACTTGAGGCGGAAGAGATTTCGGAGACCACCCCCCGTGATGTTTGCGAGGCCCGAGGCGGGCGTGCGTCGGATCGTCTCGAGGATTGGTCGGACGTAGATCCGCGTCGGCGTCAGCAGGGTCTCGCCCCAGGGCCGGTCCGACTTCGGGACGGGGTCCATCACCGTGATCGCCGCGTCCCGCAACACGCGGCGCGCGAGTGTGTATCCGTTGCAGTGCATCCCGCTACTCGGGACGCCGACGATCCGATGTCCGGGCCGGATCGAGCGACCGTCGATGAGTTTCTTCTTGTCCACGACGCCAAAGCACGTGCCCGCGAGGTCGAATCCGTTCACGAGTTCGGGGAGGACCGCCAGTTCGCCGCCGACGATCGTGACGTTGGCCTCCCGCGCGCCCTTATCAAGACCGAGGCCGACCTGTCGGGGAAGCTCGGGGTCGTGCGTATCGATTGCGACGTAGTCGACGAACGCAATCGGCTCCGCGCCGAGGCAGAGCATGTCGTTCACATTCGCCGCGATGCAGTCGATCCCGACGGTGTCCCATTTCCGCATCTCGTTCGCGATGAACAGCTTCGTCCCGACGCTGTCCGTCGTGAGGCCGAGCGCGTAGCGGCCCATGTCGACGAGGCCCGCGAAGTGACCCTTCGGCCCCCAGGGCCGCCCGATCCCCTGGCGGCGGAATTTCAGCTGCTTCACAAGGGCCTGGACCTGCGCGGACTTCGCGTCGATGTTCACGCCCGCCTCCGCGTACGTTCGGACCATCGACCGGCGGAACGGATGGTTCCTATTTAGACGTTCATCGGTCGACCGTGGGAGGCCTTGGACGATTCGGCGTAAACGAGTTCACCGCCATTCCGATGGACCGATGTCGGCGCCGTGGTAAACAAGTTTACCAAGGACCCTCGGCACGGCCGCCGATTGGTGGCACGAATGTTGGCGCCCTGGGACACCCTGCCGGCGGACCTCAAATGGAGTCCCTCCGGCCACTCGGGGAAACATGTTTACCCGGACCGCGCCGAGCGGCCCCGACGGCGGAAGGCCCGGAGGCCAGAGGGTGTAATGCTCACCGGCGCCATCGCAACCCGAGCCCCGAGTTTCCAGAGTTTCCCGGCGAGCTCGTCCGCATCTCGTGGTGGCATCGCCAACACGGACTGCCCGATCCACACGACCCCAGGCCGGTGGATGAACCCCGGCTCGATCCGGTCCCCCTTGAATCCGTCCCGGCGCCTCCGCCCAAAGACGATATGGCACGCACGCGCGGCCCGATGCCGGGCCAAGCCCGAGACGTCGTACGAGAGGAGGATGTGCTCCGAGTGGTCGTATCCTTCGAGTGTCATCCACTCCACTGGGGCTCCATAGGTATAGCTATAATATAGCTGTTCACTGGGGATGGCCGAAAGTGCTCGGGCGGCGGTAAACATGTTTACCAAAGGCCGCGCCCGCCCCCCGGCCCACAACGATTAACTAGCGTGGCCCGCATGAATCACACGATGGGCAAGGCGTGGGTGAAGGCGCGGAAGCGCGACCCGTACTACCGCGCCGCGAAGGAGCAGGGCCTCCGAAGCCGGGCCGTGTGGAAGCTCGTGGAGATCCAGGAGCGGTTCGGTCTCATCCACGTGGGAGATACCGTCGTCGACCTCGGGGCCGCGCCGGGTGGCTGGTCCCGGGCGGCCGCGGAGATGGTCGGACCGAAGGGGCGCGTGATCGCGATCGACCGTGTCTCAATGGCCCCGATTAACGGGGTCACGACCCTCCGCGGCGATTTCACGGACCCCGACGTCCAAGCGACGATCTTCGAGGCCCTCGGGACGCCCGCGGACGTCGTCGTGTCCGACGGAGCCCCGAGGCTCAGCGGGAACCGGACCGTCGACGTCGCCCGCGTCCTCGACCTCGCGTCGTCCGCCCTCGGTTTCGCGGTCAAGGCGCTTCGCCCCGGAGGCGGGTTCGTCGTGAAGGGGTTCCAGGGCGAGGGATACCGGCGGTTCGTCTCCGACGTCGCCGCCCAGTTCGACCTCGCGAAAGGCTATGTCCCGCCCGCGACGACGAAGGGCTCCGCAGAAATCTATGTCGTCGGAATCGGGAAGCTCGACTAGGCCCCCAACGCGCGGGCCCGTTCGAGGCACCGCGCGGCCTCTTCCGCCTCCCCGAGCCGCGCGAGGACCTCACCGCGGTTCAGCCATGCGGCGACATACTTCGGCTTCAGATCGACCGCGCGATCGTGGCACTTGCGTGCGCCCTCGTATCGACCGGCCCGCGCGAGGGCTGCGCCCTTGTTGTTCCATGCGATCGCGTACTTCGGCCGGATCACGAGCGCCTTGTCGTAGGACTCGATCGCCGCCTCGAGCTGGCCCATGTGGAAGTACAAGTCCCCCTTGTTGCACCACGCGATCTCAGACTCGGCATCGAGCTTGAGGGCGAAGTCTTGGCACTTCATCGCCTCCTCGAGCCGCCCGAGGCGTTTGAAGGCGACGCCCTTCCCCGTCCACGCCTCCGCGGGCCGCGTCCCCATTCGGATCGCGCGGTGGTAGAGGGGGATCGCGTCCTCGTACCGACCGTCCTTGATGAGGCGGTCCGCCTGCGCGATCGCGGACGTGCTAATTCGGAACAACATCCCACCGGTCCCGAAACCGCCGCCGGCGACCGCGATGAACAGGACGAGGGCGATCGGGTACGCCGCGATTGCGGCCCATGAGTACATCTTGAACACGAAGAAGATTCCGACGAGGGCGATCATCGTGCCGATCACGACGAGGTCGATGAGCCGCCCGCTGATGACCCTCCAAAGGGAGACCGTAGGCTCCGAGACGGAGACGCTCGGCTCCGCCTCTTCCGGGGCCGCGACGGGCCCCGGGGGCGGGGGTTGCGCGGCGGCTTCCGGTTCGACGGTACCGAACCGCGCGCCGCATGTCGAGCACGCCGTCGCCGATGAACTCACCTCGGTCCCGCACGTGGGGCACTCGAACCGCTCGACGGCCTTCGGAGCGAGGCGGGCTGTGGGCTTTCTCTGGGTTATGGGCGTTCGCGAGGCGGGGGCCGCGGGGATCGGCTTCTTACGGCTCGGCGGCACGACGATCGAATCGACGAGCCCGGCGACCTCCTCCTTGTCGAGGTCGAGGCTCTCGTCCGCGGCCTTCACGGTCGGTTGCTCCGGCTCCGCCTCGATGAACTCCTCCAGGAGCCGCTCGACCTCGGCGGCGTTCTGCGAGATGAGCCGGATCCCGCACTGGCCGCACTCCGTCGCGGTCGGGGGGTTCACGGTCCCGCACACTTCACAGACGAGCTTCGGTTGAGGGGGCACAATACACCGTGCTGGCTCTGGCTTAGCCCGACGATTCAGCTTAATAGTTCCGGGCTGAGTCTCACGCCCAAGCCCCAACCCGGAGCCGCCGACGGAGCTCGGCCTGCGAAGGATGATTTATATAGAATCTGACGCATCGATTCCCGACGCGTATGGCGGCGTGGGGAGGAAGACCGCGGATCTTAGAGTCCCGACTCGGGCAGGTCGGACTCGCCTTCGGACTTCTCACGGTTCCCGTTGAACCCGTCCTCGGCCTCCTCGCGGGTGTCGTCCCCCTCGCCCTCGCCGCATTCTACCGGCGGCGCACGGGGTCGGAACCGCAGAGCCCGCCGGTGCCGCGACCCGTCTCTCCGCATCCCCCAACAGTCAACGAGGATCCGCCGGCGATCCCCCGAAAGCATCCCTCGCCACCCGCCGCCGCTCCCGAACACGCGATGATGGGGTCCCGGGTCGCCTCGGATCTCGAGGCGCGCCTCGCCGCGGCCCTCGAGGCTGCGGAGTTCGTCCAGTCCCTCGAAGCGGAGATCTCGGAGGAGCGCATGGCGACGATCCCTCCGGAGAACCCGGCCGTCCAGGACGGGATGCTGTCGACGACCCCGAACGACCTCCACGGCGAGGCGGAATTCGAGGAGGCCGCCGTCGCGGCCGCGTACATCGCCCTCCGAGCGGAGATCGCGGACCGGCTCGAGGCGCTCGAGCGGAAGGAGGGGCAGGTCCACGACCGGGCGAAGGCGCTCGCCACGGAGGGCGACGCGATTACGGCGTTTCGCGCAAGGGTCGCGGAGTCGATTGAGGTCCTCCGGAGGCACCGGGCGCGCCTCGAGGAGATTCGCCAGAGCCTCGCGTCGTGGCACGAGCCGCGACGGGAGTGAGGCCATGGCGCTGTTCCGCCGGGCCCGGAAGGAGGCGAACGCCGCGATCCGGGCGTGCGAAGCGACGCTCCACTCGTTGTCGACCCACGGGTCCATCGTCGATCTCGGCCCCGCGCGACGGATGTACGACCGTGCGGTCGACGCGTTTCGCGCGCGGCGGTTCGCGGCCGCGGGAAAGGCCGCGCGCCGCTCGGAGTCCCTCGCGAAGCTCCTCGCGCGGGCCCACACCGCGTCGACCGACGCAATCGCGAAGCTCCAAGCGGAGCGGAAGCGGATGGCCTCGATGGGGGCGGCGATCGCAGAGATCGACGCACTGATTGTCCGGGCGAGCACCTCAATGAAGGACTTCGTCGAGCGGGACGGGGACGCCCGCTTCCCCGCATACGAGGAGGCGGAACGCCTTGCCCGCGAGGGACTCGAACTCGCCCGCGACGGGGTCCCGAAGTTCGTCGAAACCCTTCGCGCGATTTCGGACGCGGAGGAACGGCTCCGATCGGTTCAGGACACGAACCGATACATCTCGAGGGACCTCTTCGAATCGTCCGTGTTGAAGCCAGCGACGGTCGCCCTTCAGGAGGCGCGGAAGGCGTTGTCCGCGGGCGACTATGGACGCGCGTCTGAGGGAGCGCGCCGCGCGATGGCCCACGCCCAGGCCGTGGAACGGGAGTCCCGCCACGCGATTGAGGCGTTTGAGCGATCCGATGATACCGTACGAAACCTGCGGAGCGAGGGTGCCGCCGTCGGCGCGATCGAGGCATCGCTGGAGCGGGCGAGGACCGCCCTCGCGGCAGCGGATTTCGCGTCCGCGCGAGCGATCACGGAGGAGGCGGGGGTCCGAATCGCGGAGCTCCGGGAGGCTCACCGATCGATCCTTCTCCTCGCGCGGTCCGCCCGCGATGCGGTTGCCCAGGTCGAGGACTGGGGCTTCAACGTTCGGGAGCCGAGGATCCTCCTCCGCGAGGCGGAGGGGCTTATCCCCGCGGGACGTTACGACGACGCGGCCGCGGCCCTCGGAGGCGCCCGGACGATGGCTCTCGGCATCCGCGAAACCCACCGGACGATGGCGGCGCGGATCTCGGACCTCCGGGGGCCCGTGACCGCGATGCGCACCCGGGACCCGATCCGCGCAATCGAGGGGGACGGTCTCCTCGCGGAGGCGGAGTCCCTGCTCGACCAAGGGCTCTACGGGGACTGCGCACACACTCTCGACTCACTATCGCAGCTACTCGCCGTGCCGGGCGACGATTCCGAGGCTGGCGTCTCGGACGTTGGTGATACGAAACCCGTCGACGCGAAGCGAACCGCGTCCCTCTAGCGCCTGACGATCTTCACGCCGTCGGGATCGTATCGAATCATTCCCCTCGCTCCCGGACGATGCACCCCTCGCGCCGGATGGCGGGCCTTCGCCCAGGTTTCCCTCACGGTTCTCAGCGAATCTATGCAAGCGAATTTTCATATATCGGCTTCGCCCATAGGTTCACGGGTTGTGGATCATGCAACGGCACCGATTGGGAGAATTCGTGCGGGAGCTGTCGGAGGCGCTCCACCTCCCGCGGACCGCCGGCCGGATCCTCGACACGCTCGCTCAGACCCGACGGACCCTGCGCGTCGATGAGATCGTCGAGCGGGTGAGGAGCTCGGAGAGGAGTGTCCGGGAGAATCTTTCCCTCCTCGTGCGGCGCGGAATCCTCGAGCGCAAAGTTTTCGTGACGACGAACAAGAAGCTCGCGTACGTCTACTCGTTGAAACCCGTCGAGGACGTGCTGACAGCTGCCAGGCGCGATCTGTCCCTCACCCTCCAGAAGATCGAGGGCGTCGCCAAGCGGCTTCGCAGGACGACGAGTTCCTGATCACGGACTGGCCGCCGCGTTCCGATGGAAGGCCTCCTCTCAGGGCAGCCGGACTCTGACGCCGTGGAGCCCGAGGAGGCCTCGCACGGAGGTGACTAGTCCCAGAAGCGTTTCGTGCGCGCGTAGTTCACCTCGGCTGCGAGAACGTCCCGGAGGAAGTCATCCTCCGTTTCGTGATATCCCCGCAGGATGCGGGCCGCGGTCTCCTCGCCGACGCCGCGTGCGACGAGCGCGAGGACCGCTTTCTTTCCGTGCCCCATTACGAGGCTCGCGTTCGTGAAGATCTTCTTTACGAACGGACGGTCCGCCTTCGACGGCGTGTCGATGTCGAGGTCCGTCACCTTCTCCCGTTCGTAGTGCCGGAGCGCGGCGATCATGACCCCGTTGCACGTCGGGCACGTGATCTTCGCCGGGAGCTCCGCGACGAGGGAGCGCCATGTGGCGCGGCAGTTCAAGCACAGGAATTGCACGGTCTCCTTCTCAAGCCGGGCCTTCACCGCCATCAGCGTCGCATGGTCTGCCTTCGAGGGCGCGACGAGCCGCAGGCTTCCCTCGAGCCCCGCCTTGCCGACGTTCGAGATCTGCGTAACCTCGACACCGATTTCGCCCTTCTTGATCTTCTCAAGGACCTCGATTGTCCGGGGGATGTCCATCCGCTCCCAGAAGATCCGGTTCAGGACCTCCTCGAAAAGCGGCGTGTTCTCGAAAGCCTTCAGGAGGCGCAGGATGTTCACCGCCTCCCAGTCGACCTCCCGCCGGAGCGCCCCAAACTTCTTCGCGACGTGGACGAACGACCACCGAAGGTACGCGGAATTCCTCAGGACGACCCGGAGGAGAGGCTCGAGAGCTGCGGGATCCTCCGGCTTCAGGATCTCGATGATTCGCTGTGGCTCGAGCGCGTGCGGCGCCTCGATGATGACCCGGTACGGATCGGACTGCACGCCGACGCTCTGTCCAAATCGTGCGGAGATCAGGGAGGAGATGAGCTGCGCGAGGGTCTCGTTCACCCGGCTCCCGAAGCACGCGTTCACGATCACGAGGTCTCGCGCGGCCTCGATCGTGACCCGCGTGTCGGACGGCACCGGCTTCCCGCCGAGGCTTGCGATGTACTCGCGAAACCGACGGATCCCCTCCTCGTTTCCCGGGTACTTCGAGAAATCGACCGACTCCCGGAGCCGGCCGACCTCCTGCGCGACTCCGAACGACACGGGGATGTCCTCCCCGATCCAGCTCGGGATGTCTCCGATCTCCCGAACGGGCTCGACGAGCAGGTGGTCCTCCTTGAACTCGACGAACCGCCACGCGGTCCCCCGCATCACGAACGTCTGCCCGAGCTTCGCGTTCTCCGCGACGAACCACTCGTCGAGCGTCCCGATGGCGCGGCGGGAGCTGATGTCGACGACCCGGTATGTCCGGACGTCGGGGATCATGGAAATGTTCTCGATGAAGTACATGCGGGCGCCGGAGCCCCGGCCGAACCGTCCGTCGCGGGACCACACCTTCTTCAGGGCCGCGAGTTGCTCGAGGACCGCGACGAAGTCCGCATGCTTCAGGTCCCGGAATGGGTACGCGCGGCGGATCACCGCGAACGCCTCCTCGACGGATGCGGAGGGACGGGTCATCGCCATCGCAACTATCTGGTTCGCGAGGACCGCGAAGTTGTTCTGCCGCACGGTGAGAGGCTCGAGTTCTTCGTGGAGCGCCCGCTTCGCGATCGCGCACGCCTCCGCGAAGTCGTCCTCGTGCGTCGCGATCACGAGGCCATCGGAGACCTCGCCGACCCCATGGCCCGACCGGCCAATCCGCTGGACGAGACGCGTGACCTCGCGAGGCGAGTTGTACTGGAGCACGAAGTCCGCGGAGCCCACGTCGATCCCGAGCTCCAGGGACGACGTGCAGATCAGGGACTTCAGCACGCCCGCCTTGAAGTCGTCCTCCATCTGGACCCGGACGTCCTTTGAGAGCGAGCCGTGGTGGACGCCGAGCGAGGCGTTCGGGAACGCGAGACCGAGCCGGCTCGAGAGGAACTCCGCGTTGTCGCGGGTGTTCACGAAGAACAGGGTCGACCGGTGGTCCTCGATCAGCTCGTGGCACCGCCGAATCGCGGTCGCCTGGACGACCTGGAGGTGGAGCCGCTCCGCCATCGTCGCGTCGTCCGGCGCGGGCAATGGGAACTCGACGGCGATCCGGATCCCCTTCGGGATGGGGACCTTCACAATCTCGACAGGACGACCGACGCCGCCAAGGTACGCGGCGACCTCGTCGGGGGACCCGACGGTCGCGGAGAGGCCGATCCTCTGGACGTCCCGCCCGATAAGCTCGACGAGGCGCTCGAGACCGACCGCGAGCTGCGCCCCACGGTCGTCGCCCGCCAGCTCGTGGATCTCGTCGATCACGACCCACTTCACGGAGCGCAACTGGTCCCGCACGTGGCGGCCGGTGAACAAGATCTGGAAGGTCTCGGGCGTCGTGATTAGGATGTCGGGCGGATGGCGGGTCTGCGCGGCCCGCTCCTTCTGGGACGTATCGCCGTGGCGGACCGCGACGCGGATGCCGAGCTCCTCGCCGAAGAATGTCATCCGCCGGAGCATGTCCCGGTTCAGCGCCCGAAGGGGCGTGATGTAGAGGCAACTGACGGGCTCCGGCTTCTCCACAAGAATCCGGTGCAGGATCGGGAGAATCGCGGCCTCCGTCTTGCCGATTCCCGTGGGGGCAACGAGGAGTACATTCTTCCCCGCCATGATTTCGGGAATCGCGCGCCGCTGCGGCTCCGTGAGCTCGCGGAAGCCGAGCTTCTCCAGCGATGCGAGGATCGAGGGATGAATTGCGAATTTTTCCATGGGGACGGCGGTCCACGCGACCGGTCCATAAAAAGGTGTCCGTCGTGAATGCGAATGCAAGAGCAATAACCGGCAGACGGTGCGACCCTCGGGACGCACCCAAAAGATTGAGGGCCCGACTGTGTGCCTTCGCGTTGGGGACGGCGTGCCTCCACGTCGAGACGACGCCCCATCCGAGCCCTATGAGCGGATCGATCTCTCGTTCATGGGAGACCAAACGAACGGGTCCGGGACCCCGATCCCGGCTCCCGGTGTCTGTATCCTGCGGTCCTCCTTCCCCAGGTACGCCACCCTCGCGAGGGAGACCCAGACCGCGATCTCGGAATGAGGGGCGAGCCGGGAGGAGCCCTG
>DATESQ010000063.1:0-13859 GCA_035283985.1 Thermoplasmata archaeon
GGAACATACGGATGTCGCCACGTTCTTCCACGAGTTCGGCCATCTCCTCCATGCGATTTTCTCCGGGCAGAGGAAATGGGTGAAGAACACCGGCTTCAACATCGAGTGGGACTTCGTCGAGGCCCCGTCGCAGATGCTCGAAGAGTGGATCCGACGGCCAGAAGGACTCCGGCTCTTCGCGGGGCACCACGAAACGGGTGAGCCGATCCCAGAGGCGCTCGTGAAGCGGATGGAGTCTGCGGACGCGGTCGCCAGAGGGCTCGGCGTCCGCCGGCAGATGTTCCTCGCGGCCCTCTCCCTCAGTTACTATGACCGGGATGCGAAAGGGATGGATATGACGGAGTTCGCGAAGGCGCTGAACCAGAAGTACTATCCAGTGCCCTGGGCCGAGGGGACGCACTTCGAATGCAACTTCGAGCACTTGAACGACTACTCTGCGATCTACTACACGTACATGTGGTCCCTCGTGATCGCGAAAGACCTGTTCAGCCGGTTTGCCCGCGGGAAGTCGATCATGGGGGCGTCGACCGCGCGACGCTACCGGAAGACGATCCTCGAACCCGGGAGCGTGCGCCCTGCGGCGGCCCTCGTGCGAGACTTTCTCGGACGAGCCCCGAGCTTCGACGCATACGCGAAATGGCTCAACGAGATGCCGGGCACCTAGGCGGGCTCTTCCCGCGGGGCGCTCTAGGTTGAAATCTTTTGAATCGTCGTAGGCCGTGCGGCGTCGGCATCGCACACCATGCTAGTAGCGGTTCCCCCAGGAACGTGCGTGAAAGTTCCTCATCTATGCGGCTGGAAGATGACGAGCGTTTAGCGACGGTACATCGCAGGGCGGTACGCCCAGGGCAGGATTCGAACCTGCGATCCCTCGCGGGAAGCGGTTTTCAAGACCGCCGCCATACCGGGCTTGGCGACCTGGGCTCGGCGTTTCATCAGAGGAGTTCGATAAAAGGGTTTCCGGCCGAATTCACCACCTCAGAGGAGCGGCGTGACGTCCATTTCGAAGGCCGCGATCGGATGCGAAACCTCGTAGGCCTCGATGAGCCTGGGATGAATTTCACCGAAGACGCCCACGAGTGTTCCGTTCGCGCGTACCGCAGCGCACCGTCCGCGAATGAAATTTCCATCCTCGCGGGCCTCAATCTCGCAGGACTTCCCGACATCGCGCAGGACACTCTGGACCAGGCTCTTCATCTCTGTGAACGAAGCTTTCGGGTGAATCGAGGCTGCGCCGATCCGCCGGACGTTCCCGCCGTCGATCACGATGTCGCCGATTTCGAACACCCGCTGCGGGAGCTCGCGATGCTTGTTCAGCTTCAGGATTCCGAGAATCGAGCCGAGGAGAGTCGAACGGATCACGGAGAAGTCCTCCCCAATCGGGTTCAGGATCGCCGCGGTCGCGGGCGCCTCAATCGGTTCCTTCGGAGAGGTCATCGAGAGGGACATCACCTCCAGATACCCGTAGCCGACCATGAGATCCCGCAGCTTCTCTGAGAAAGCGCTGAGGGGACGCGACTCGCCAATCGTCTGGTGCCGCGCGAGCGTGAGCGGGAACTTGTCGTACCCGTATGCGATTGCGAGGTCCTCGTGGACGTCCCATTCGTGGAGGATGTCCGCGCGATAGGCGGGGATTTCCACGGCGAGCTTCGTGCCCTGCGCGTGCGCGTCATATCGCATCCGCCGGAGGAGTTCGACGGCCTGTCCGGGCGTGATCAACACGCCGAGGAGCTCGTTCGCCTTTTCGAGGTCTACAATCCGGATCTTCGTGTCGAGGTCCGGCGTCGTTAGCGTGCGATCCGGATACACGGTCTCGACGGTCTCGATCCGGCCGCCCCTCTCCGCGAGTGCGGTGCAGAGGATCGTGAGAGCAGATCGGATCGCCGCGAGGTCCGTGCCGGTCACGTCGATGAACAGGTTTCGCGTGTCCGGTGTGAGTTGCGTCACGATTCCGTTGATGATCGGGGGAAAGCTCAGGACCGTGCCATGGGCGTCGAGGATGATCGGGTATCGCGTCTTCCCCGCCAACACGGGGCCGAATTCCTGACCCTTCTCGTGCCGCTCCAGGATGGAAGTTAAATCCATCTCTTCAGCGCGGCCGAGGGGTACGAACCGGATCGACGTCGGCGGGACCGCCTTGTAGGAAAACGGGGGCGTGACCTTGTCGAGGTCGTGGATCCCGATCGCGACCTTGCGCCGCCGGCGGCCGAGGGTGAGGTGGAGCTTCTCTTGGAGGTCTACGAGCGAGGCGACGGACTCGTCCGTCAGCTCGACATTCCGCACGATGCCGCCGACGGCATACGGCCGGACGTCTTCGACGCTCCTGTCGACGATGAAACGGATGCCCGAAGGCTTCGCGGGAAATCGGGGGAGCCCGACCTCGAGGCCGAGGAACCCGCGGAGTGCTCGAGCGATTCCCTCCACGCTGTACATGTCGGGCCGGGACGGGAAGATGTCGAACGTAATCACGTCGCCATCCGTCGCCTCGTGGCCCGAGCCCATCATCGTGATTCGATCGATCAGCTCCTCGACAGAGAGCTGAACGCCGAGCAAGTCGGTCAGGTCGGGGACACGGATGCTCACGTTCGTCATGTAATGCGGGCGAAGGAGAGCCTGCTCTAATAAATATCGAACCCGGGCGCTCGCCATCCCGGTCCCTGGCGCCGATCACGAGCCTTTCCCAGGGCCGCTTGAGACAAACTATATCCGAGCCGAGCGGACTGAATCCCGCATGGCGGACGGTATCGGGGACGTAACGACCTCGGAATGGGGGTCGCGGGTCCTCTCCTCGGAAAAACCCGTCGCGGTCGATTTCTGGCACGAGAACTGCGTCTGGTGCAAGCGACTCGACCCGGAACTCGCCGCCGTGGCCGCGGAGAGATCGGATAAGATCGTGTTCTTCAAGCTCCACGTCTTTAGGGAGCCTGAGATCGCGCGGAAATATGGCATCCAGGGGACGCCGACGATCAAGTTCTTCTGCCGCGGGCGCGAGGTGTACGAGATTGTGGGCTACAGGCCGCGGGCGGCGCTCGCGAAGGAGGTCGACCGTATCCTGGAGAACTACGCAGACTGCTTACGGCAGAGCACGGAAGTGAAGGGCCAGTGATGGTGGTCCGGAAACTCCTGGGCGCGCGAGAAATCTTCGTGTGCGAGGAGTGCGAGTTCGGCTACGCCGATGAGGTGACAGCGAACGCATGCGAAGCGTACTGCGCGGCCCACCAGTCGTGCTCGCTTGAGATCACCGCCAAGGCGATCCACCGGCCCACCTAATCCAGTCGATACGGGCAGTGGAGTGGGCCCGCCCAGCCTTGAGGCGTGGGAGATCGCGGAGAGCTGGAGGCAGTTCGCGGTCCGCAAGGCTTATCATCGGAGCTAGGATTCCCGCGCGGGGGAGTACGAATGCCAAGATACATGGTCCTGTACAAAGCAAATCCTTCGGTTTGGCCGACAGATCCGAAACAAGCGCTCGCTGTTTGGGAAGGGACAATTGCGGGAGGAGACCATCTCCTGAAGTCGGGTGCGCTCAAGGAAGTCGGCTGGTTTACCCCTCAGGAAGGCTACGGGATATTCGAATCGGATTCCAAGGAGAAGGTATTGGGAATGGTTCAGCCTTTCTTCCCCTACTACGAACAGGACATCCGAGAGATCGTATCCTGGGAGAAGGCGAAAGAAGCGCTCTTGGGCAGTGCCCGTAGGGCCGCCTCGCGCTGACTGCCTCTTGTTGACTTCCGGCTCGCTTCTCGGAAAAGGAGGAAGTATGGGCCCGGCCAGATTTGGACTGGCGACCTTCCGGTTATCAGCCGGACGCTCCAACCGGGCTAAGCTACGGGCCCACGCGCCGGGCGAGATTTGAGGTTGGCTAATAAGCTTTGGCCGACGACCGAGGATCTCGCGTCAACACACGTCGACGCCGCTCGTAAATCAGGTGGAATTCATCCAACCGCATGGCCGAGTAGTGGCCTCGAATGGAATCAGCCCGAAAGCCTTATTATCATACTTCGAAATCCAACGGGTCACGAGATAATGGAGGTCCTAGAGGCCATTAAATCGTGGAAGAGCGCGAGCAAGTTCAAGCCGATGCCCGTACCCGAGCAGAAAATTCAAACGATTTTCAACGCCGCCCGCCTTGCGCCCTCCGCGGAAAACCTGCAACCTTGGAGGTTCATCGTCGTGACGGACGAGGACCTCAAGAAGCTGGTAGCCGCGGCAACGGTGAACCTGAAACGGCTCTCGGACGCCCCGATTCTCATCGTGGCGTGCGCGAGGCTCGACGAGGCGGAGGCGACGGTCGGGGGGTACATGAACTCGTACCCGCTGGACATCGGGATGGCGCTCTCCCACCTGAGCTTGGCCGCGACGAGTGAGGGGCTAGGCACCTCGTGGACCTTCGCCTTCAACGAGGAGAAGGTGAAGGCCGCGCTTCACATCCCTCCGGACGCCAAGGTGGTCGGGTTGTCTCCCCTTGGGTTCCCGGAGGAGCATTTCCCGTCGGACGGGCGGAAGCATCTGTCGGAGATCCTCTCGTACAACGGGTACGACTAGGCTCCGATTTCCTCGTGGGACGGTACCAAACCATGGCCCTCCGCGCCCTCACTCCCAGCGGCGGCACGCACTGCAGCGAGTGCGGAGCGGATACGCCGCGGGCCGCAGACGCGTGCGCGGTGTGCGGCCGGCCCTTCCAGGGGGAGCTCGAGGCGAAGCGGTGCCCGTTCTGTGGCGGGATCCTCATCCGGAGCGCGATGCGGTGCTACCACTGCGGGATCTCCCTCCCGGCGGAACCCGGCGTGTCCGAGGAATCGTTCTTCAAGTCCGTGATGGATGCGGCCGCGGCGCGGGCCGGCGCGACGCCGTCAGCCCCGGGGAAGCCACTCCTCTCGGGGTCCCTAGACCCGCTCGCGTCAAACGAGGCCGTCCTCTGGAAGCTCTCCGAGCCGTTTGAAAAAATCCTTCAGTCTCGGAAGAAGCGGATTGAGCAGATGGACGCACTCGTCTCCCGCGCGCGCCGCCGAATCAAGATGCTCGAGACCTCCAACAACCCCGTCGAGTTACGGGAGCGGGAGGAATTAAAGCGGCAGGTCGAGGAGATCCTCGTCGAGCGCGAGGACATCCTGAAGATTGAAGAGGGCATCACGGAGATGGAGCGGACTTACCACAACATTCTCAACTTGCAACAAAGCCAGCTCCGGGTCCGCGAGGACCCGCTCCGCGGAAGGATGGAAATGTTCCGGAAAGAGCTGGAGCGGCAGGAGCAGGAGAAAGCCCAGATCAAGGAGAAGGAGGGCGAGCTCGTCCGACGCGGGGAGGAGTTCCGGCGCCTCGTCGAGAGCCTCCAGAAACGGGAACGTGAGCTCGCAACGCGAGAGGATCAGATGAACGAGCGGTTGCGCGCGCTCGAAGAACAGGCGCGACGCCTCGCGGTCCTCGAGGACGGGATTCAGCGAAGGGCGCGTCCACCGGAGCTCACAACAGAAAGCGGCGCGCGCACGTCGTCCCAGGAGATCACGCTCAAGCCCTCGGACGTGGAGATTCGCGACCTGAAGCTCCGGATCTCCGAGCTCGAGGAGAACATGGAGCATGTCCTGGAGGAAAAGAACCAGCTTGCGGAGGACCGCAAACGCACGGCGGCGTTCGGCGAGGACGTCAAGTCCGTGTTGAAGGTGCTCGACGAACTCCTTGGCAAGCTGCCGGAGGACGAGATCAAGAAGTTCGCGCGATCGAAGAACTTCTCGACCTACGAGAAGATCTTCGAAGAATACGGACTGTGAAACCGTGAGCCTCCGGAAGAAGGCGAGAGAGTCCCTCGAGGAACCGGAGTTCGAAGAAATTCGCGAAATTTCTGAAGAGCGGACACGCTCAGCTCCAAGAGGACCCGCCCCCGAGGACTCCCGGGTGTTGCACCTCACGAAGGAACTCGATGCCGTTAAGGCGAGCACGGGCGAAAAGGACCGGGAGCTCGCGAAGCGGGACCGGGAGGTCGCCGAGCTGCGGGCCGGCCTCGAGCGGCTCGATAGGGATCACGAGGCCACCCTCACAGAGCTACAGTCCAAGATCAGGAAGGCGGAATCAAACACCGAGCGTGCCCGACGCGACCTCGCGGCGAAAGAAGCGGAGGGCGAGAAGGTCCGCGCGAAACTCGCCGCACAGGCCGAGGTCGAACACCGCGAGGCCTCGATCGACGAGCGCGAGCGAAAGCTAGCGGGGCGGGAATCCCTCGTCAAGGCCCAGCTCGACGAGGTCGGGTCCGCGATGGCGACCCTGGACTCGCGAGGGCGGGAGATCGCGTCCCGCGACAAGGCGATTCGCCGGCGGCAGGAAGAGTTCGACCGAAAGACTCGAGAACTAGACGAACTCGAGAGACGGAGTGCGAAGGCGGACGCGGAGCTTGTCGCGAAGGAGAAATCGGTCTTGGACCGGGAGCGCAGGGCCGAGACGTTGCGGGAAGAGCTCACGCAGGCGCGTGAGGAACTTCGATCTCGCGAAGTGGAACTGACGGCGGTGGCGACGAAGGCGAAGACCGCGCTCGAACGGGCGGAGGAGCGGGTTCGCCTCCTCGAGGCGCAGCTCGAAGACCTGCGTCGAAAGGCCGGACGTGCGGGAGAGCTCACCGCCAAGGAAGCCGAGATGAAGTCGCAACACCGGACCCTCGAGGAACGGGCCGCGCTCGTCGATGCCAGAGAGGTCGAGCTCGAGAAGAAAGCGATGTGGGTCGAGAGCCGCGATGCGGAATTCGTCCGACGAGAGAGGGCCCTTGCACAGGGGGAGGGCAAGATCGAGGCGGGCGCGAACGCTCTTCAGGATCGGGGAAAAGCCCTCGAACGCGCGGACGCGGAGTTGAAACGTCGTTCCCAGGAATTCGAAGCAGATTTCTTGAATCGGCGCGCGGAGCTCGAAGCTGCGATGACGGCCGCGAAACAGGCCGGACAGGCGAAGGACCGCGAGCTGGCGAAGAGGGACCGAGAAACCGCCGCTGCGCGCGAGGAGCTCACGATGGCGAGGGACGCCCGGGCGAAGCAGGAGGCCGCTCTCGCATCGAAGCTCGCCACCGCTGAGGCGGATCTCGATCGGCTCCGGCGGGAACTCGCGACCGCGGGGGATCTCACCGCACGGGAGGCGGCCTTGCAAAAGGAGCGACATGCGCTCGAGGAACGCGGCCGGCAGCTCGAGTCGATCAAGGAAGATCTCCAGACGCGAACGAAGGCCCTGCAGCGGCGGGAATCGGACCTTGCGAAAAATGAGAAACTTGCGATTGCGCGAGATTCGGAGTTCGGGGACAGGGAGAATGCGCTTAGGGAGCGCGACCAGGAGATCGCGAAGTCAGGAGCGGACCTCCAAGCGCGCTTGGGAGACCTCGCCGCTAGCAAAAAACACCTCCAGGTCGTGGCCAACCAGATCCAAGCAGAACGCGAGGAGATTGCTCATCTTGCGGAGTCGCTGGATGAACGGCGGACCCAGATCGAGTCGACGGAACGCTCCGTCGAGGAGAGGCTCGGGGAGGCATCGAAGCGCCTTGAGAACCTCCGGACGCGCGAAAGGGACCTCGACGCCCGAGCACAAGTGATTGCCACGGAGGAAGCGAACTTCGCCACACGCGCACAGGCGGTTGAGCGGAAGGAGATCGCAGATCGAAAGCGATTGCAGGAACTGGCCCGGCTCGGGGATGCTCTGAAGGCGAGAGAGTCGGACCTGGGTGTGAAGCTGTCCCAGCTCCACACGGATCGCGTGAAGCTCGAGGATGGCCAGAAAGCCCTGAAGTCCCTAGTCGCAAAGCTCGAAGCGGACCGCGCCGCGCTCGACACTGAGGTACGAGGCCACGAGGAACGGTCGGAGAAAATCGCTCGGCAGGAATCAGAAATCGCGAAGGCCCGCAAGCTGCTGGGGGCAGAGCGCGCCGGCGCCGAGGCGGCTATCGCCGCCGCGCGCGAGAAGCTTGCGCGTATGGAGAACGATCTGCGCACACGTGAACTCGCCCTCGCGGTGGAGAAGAAGCGGTTCGACGGATTCGTCGCTGACACGAAGGCAAACGCCGACGAAGTGAAGAAGCAGGAGCAGAGCCTCGCGAGCCGGCTCCGAGCAGTCTCCGAGCAGGAGGGTGAAGTCGCACTTCACGGAGCGCACCTCGAGGCCACGGAGGACCGGCTCGCGAAATTGAACCGGGACCTCGCCGCGGCGCGGGGGTCCCTTGGACGAAGGGAGGCGGCTCTGGGCGAAGAGACGAAGCGTTTCCAGGCCGCACAGGATCAGTTGCGGGAGACGCACGAGAAGCTGAGACACCATGAAAAGGACCTCGGCCTCACATCGCGCGCGCTCAATCAACGCACGCGGAACCTCGACGCGCGAGAAGCGAAGCTCGACGGGGAGACGAAAGCACTCGCCTCCCGTCGGCACGACCTCGAGCAGTCCGAGCGAGAACTTTCCGAGCGGCAGGAGGAGCTCCGACTCTCGGAAGCAACCGTTGCCAAGCGCGCCGGAGAACTCGAACAATCCGAGCGTGATGCTCGGGAGAAGATCGCGGGTCTCGCAAAGAGCGCGGGGGCCCTCGAAGCCCATCGGGCAGAGCTTGCGGGGCGCACGAGAGAGCTGGACCGGGGGCGGGCCGCTGTTGCGAAGAGACAGAAGGAGATCGAAGCCTCCCGTTCAGAGAATGCTCGACGACAGAAGGCGCTCACGACACGCGAAGGCAAGTTCCTCCAAGCAGAAACCGCTCTCGAAAAGTCTAGACGGAAGCATGTCGCTGAATCGAAGTCACTGTCTCGCCGCCACACGGACCTTGAGTCGGAGCAAAAGAGGTTCGCCGCGGACCGGAAGGCCCTCGAGCGACTCGAGGCTCATGTGAGGAGCGAGCGCAAGAAGGCAGCCGCACTCCTCCAGAGTGCGGAACGACGAGCACGAGAGAAAAATGCGGACCTGATCACCCAGCTGAAACGGGAGAAGAGCGAGGTGGAGCGGGAACGGAAAGCCCTCGAGCGACTCCTGAAGGAGAAGGAGGCGCTCACCCGCAGGGAACGGGAAATCATGGATCAAGATCGCGCTGTAAAGGCGGAGCAAGAATCCCTAAACAAAGAACGCCTCCGGCTTGAACGGGAGGGCCAAGCCCTGGGCCACGAGAAGGCGGACGCCGCGAAGACCTGGGGCCGAATCAAGGAGGAGACGAAGCAAGTTCGCGAGAAGGAGAAGCGGGTCCAGCGAATCGTCGAGGATGCCATCGCGAAAGAGCGGGAAGACCTCGAAAAGGAGCAGAAGGCGATCCGCTCCCTCATCGCCGAACACGAGACGAAGGCGACCCGCCTGGATCGGGAAGGTCGGCGGCTCGAGAAGTTGCGGGTGGCCCTCGCAGCGATGGACGCAACCCTCCAGAGAAAGCAGCACGAGCTCGTCACTCGCGAGCGGCAGATCGATGAAAGCCGCGTGAACGTCGAACGGCTCCGGCGGCGTCTCGACGGCCTGTTCTAGGGCCTCGACGGTTCACCCTCCGACGCCTCCGGCAACGGCAGGTATTCCGGGGCGGGTGAGAGCCACGAGAAGATGGAGCCGAACAGGGGCACGAAGACGATGCTGCTCGCGAGGTGGACGAGGGTGAAGGGAATCTGCATGAAGTACACGACCTCGATCGGAACGCCCCTCGGCGCGGCGAGGAACATCCACTCGCCGAAGGCGGTCCACACGTCGTACAGGATGGTGGCGGGGATGCTGATCATCGTGAGCGCCGCCATCGAGCGCGTGGTGAAGAGAACGCGGCGACGGCCTGAGACGGCCCCGATGAGGCCGACGAACAGCATGCCGGACCACGTGAACGCGGTGATCCCGAGAATCGGGAGGAACCCGAACGGGTCGCCGAGCCCCATCGCGTAAATCACGCCGTCCGTGATCCCCATCACGGAAATCGAGACGAGGAGCGCATGCCGCCACCCGAGGAGCGCGCCCGCGAGCATCGACACCGCGAGGACGGTTTCGACGTTCGCCACCCGGAGGAGAAGGAGCCGACCCGCAACCCCGCCGAGGATGAGGAGGAACGCGAGGTCGAGTTTCGTGAGCTTCCGGAACCGGGACCGACGGGCCGCCATTCACTCACCCCTCCTCGGAGACGTCGAACTTCCATAGGACGGTTTCGCCGCCACGAAGGACCGCGAGATCCGCCGCCGTGGGGCCGTACACGCTGTTGACCCAGAACTGCCAGTACTGATGCGCATGGCCGTTCCGGACACCATTGATTGCGATGATAAAGACCGCGGATAACGGTGGGGAGTAGTTCTCCCATTCGAGGGTGAAGTGGCGGGTCCGGGCCGCTTCGAGGAGGAACAGAAACACGGTGTTATTGACGGTGTCGTTGTTCTGGTGCGTAATCGTCCAGCCAGGACCCTCAATGACAAGGGAGAGGGTGATCCCGCTCAACAGAGTCGGCGGCCTCGGCTGAAACGCCTGCGCGGCGAGGATGAGGGACGTCGCCATGACGACGACCGCCGCGGTGAAGAGGATCGCCCTCGCGCGCTCAGTCAGGGACACGCCGACGCCTCCAGAGGATTACGATCACCACGGCCGTCCCGAGGACCAGGACGATGACCCCGGCTGCCCAGAGCGAGTCGACGACGGACGGCGGCTGCCGTGCAGGATCCCGAATCGCGTACACGTGACCGTTATCGCTCGGCGCGTAGAGAGTCCCGTCCGCGACGATCGGGGATCCGAGGATGTAGTTCGCCGGGGTCGGCTGGAACTTCCACACTTCCTCACCTCGCGTCGCGTTCAATGCGTAGATCGTGCCGTTCGCCGCGTTCGTCGAGAAGAAGATCTTCCCGTCCGCGTGCGTGGTCGAGGCCTGCACAGGGCCGTTTGGCGTGAAGGTCCACCGCACCTGGCCATTCGCGATGTCCAAGGCCCGCACATCGCGCGAGCCATCGAAAGATCCGCTCGCGACGAACACTGTGTCCCCGTGGACGGCGGGGGAGGAGACGGTCGAGCCGACATTGGCCCGCCAAACCCGATCGCCCTCGTTTCGATCAAGTGCGTACAGGAATCCGTCCTTTGATAGCGCGAGGACGAGCGAGCCTGCGATGGCGGGAGATGCCGCGACGGGGCCTCCGGTTTCGAAGAACCAGACCTCCCCGCCCGTCGCCGCGTCAAGGGCGAGCACGCCATACGGCGGATCGAACGTGATCTGCGTCGTGGTGTTGTAGCGGCCCATCACGCCGACGTACACGGTCCCGTTTGCCACGGCGGGAGAGGAAAAGTGGACCGATCCGGTCGCATGCCGCCAGGCGATCGTGCCGTTCGAGACCCACACGGCGACGACCTCGCCCGGTCCGCCGGATTCATTGAACGTGCCGACGTAGGCGTGGTCGAAGGCAACCTTCGGAGAGGACGTGATCCCGCTGAACACGGTCTCCTCGAGGAGCGTCGCGGCCCATCGTTCCGTCCCGTTTGACGCGTACAGGCGGTACAGATGGCCGTCCGAAGCGCCGAGGAGAATCGTTCCGTCGAAGACGGCGGGAGAGGAGAAACCCCGCACGATCGGATTGTGCCATACCGTCTGCCCGGTCTCGGCGTCGAGCGCAAACGTGCCGTTGAAGGTCGCGAAGAAGAGGCGGCCGTACGCCACGGCGGGCGTCGAGACGATTTCGCGGACGCCCATTTCCCGGTCCCACAGAACTCGCGCCGCGTTCGGGGCGGCGGAGCGAGACACGCCCGTGTTCAAGGCACTCCCGCGGAACATCAGCGAGGGATTGCGGTGGGCCGGAGTCGGGACCGGAAACCGCGGCTCATAGGTCGTGCCGTCGAAGCCGGCGTTGTACCACGCGATCGCATCTCCATCGCGGAGGACGAGATCCGAGATGCCCGTCGGTGCAAGGTCCCACATCTCCGCCGTTGCGTTCCAGAGATACAGGCCCGCGAACCCGGCGGGAGGATTCCGGTCGCCGATGTCGACGACTGCGACGCCGCAGCAGTCGAACCAGGCCCACTCGATGGCTAGATTGAGGGCGCTCGCGGCAGACTGGGTCGCGCTCCACGACGCGTTCCGGGCCGATGGGTCCTCGATGACGACATCCCGCCAGAAGTACTCCCCGTCCCCGAGATCAATGAGAATGCTTGCCCGCACGGCATCCTGACCGACCGTGCGCGTTGGGACGGCCACGAATCCCATCATAGTCAAGGCGACCGCGAGTGACATCGCGAGCACGGTTCTCAACCCGCGCTGACCTCCTCCTAAAGTTAACTTGATATAATTCCAATTCTCTTTACCCTATAAGAAGATTCCGAGCGGGACCTGGACATGCAGCTCTTGCGGAACCTCGGTGAACTCACTCGACTACTGATTCTGCGCGAAACATCGATTCGGCGTCACGCCGTTCAGCGCACGATTGCGGAAGAGCTCGACATGACAGTCCAGGGAGTCTCGGAATACCTGCGGGCCATGGAGAAGGATGGCCTCATCCAGGTCGTGGACGGCGAGTATCGACCGACAATCGAGGGCGTGCGGGTACTGCACGAGCGGTTTCGCGACCTTCGCGACTTCGTGGATCGCACGTCCAAGAATCTCGCGATCATTGAGGTAACCGCCGCGGTGGCGGGAAATCGGATCGCGCGTGGCGAACGCGTCGCGCTGTTCATGGACGGCGGGGACCTCGTCGCGTACGCCGGGCGGGAGTCCCCCTCGACGGGACGGGCGGTCCAGCCCGCAGACCGAGGGGAGGACCTCGCGGTCACGAACCTCCAAGGGATCGTCGCACTCCACCCGGGCCGCATCACGCTCCTCCGGATACCGTCCGTCGCGGACGGCGGGAGCCGGGTGGTCGATCTGGAGCGGGCCCGCAAGGCTCTCCGGCGGGTCGATGCGGACATCGTCGGTGCCCTCGACCTACCCGCGAAGGCCCTCGCGAACAGGCTGCGGATCCGGGTCGACATCCGGTTCGGAGTGATGGCCGCCGGGATCGAGGCGGCGGAGCGCGGCCTCGACGTCGCCATCCTCGTACCGGAGGATCGGGTCGCCGCCGTCGTCTCGGCAATCGAGGAAGCGAATGAGCGTCTCTCACAGAAGATCGCGTACCAGACGTCGGCGGTGGCGTGAAGCTACTCGAGAACATCGACGGAGTCTGTCCGCCCGTCGCCATCGCGGTCGAGCCCCTGGACGACACGATAGAACTCCCGGCCCGGCACGAAGTCACGCAACGTAAGGTCCGAGAAGGCGGTGATCCCGAGGACGCTCGCCTCCGTTCCGGAATAGTGAAGGCCGGATACCACGAGGATCTCCGCGTTCGGGTTCCACGGATTCGGGATCCGCGCGAGGAGGCCGATCCCTTCCTCCGAGTATTCCCGCCCGGTGAGGGAGGATCGCATCCGCCATGCCGTCTTCCAGTCGAACGCGACTCGGAGGTGCGGGTTGAGGTCGAGGGTCATGATATTCGCGACGGGCCCGCCCACAAGGACCAGGTTCCGCGTCTCGAGTCCCAGGGCTTTCACCTCGGTGTCGAGCCGGACCACCATATCTGCTCCCGGGGCGAGGAGGCCGCCAAGGAACAGCGCGAGATGGACCGCGAACGGAGAGTCCCGGGCCACCGTGAGGAACGGGCCATGCTGGTATGGCGAACCGATGACGAGCAGCGCGCCTTCACGGACGAACCGGTCGAGGAATCCGCGTGCCTTCTCGGGAATCGCCCGACGAGAAGGAGCGCGTCCGCCCGATGCCGTGGGCAGCTCGAGCGCGAACGCGTCCGCTGTCGGAGCGAAAGTCCGGCTCATGGCCCCCTGCCGCCGTTCCTCGCGGACGACCCGGATCAAGCCGGCCGCAGCGAGGCGGCGGATGTGGTAGTACACTTTCTGTTCGTGCATGCGGAGACGGCGGGCGAGGGCCCCCGGGTAGTCCGGTCTAC
>DATESQ010000064.1:0-3241 GCA_035283985.1 Thermoplasmata archaeon
GGACGGTGGATATTGGACGGGAGGCCCGTATTGGGCGGGAGGCGGGTACTGGGAAGGCGGCGCGTACATTGGTGGAGGCTGTGCCTGCGCGGGCGGAGGCTGTGCATGGGGGGCCGGTTGCGGAATCATGGGGACGGGCATCGGGGTCCCGCAACTCTGGCAGAACTTTGCCCCTTCCACGACCTCCTTGCCGCACGACGTACAAAACTGCACGGTCCCCCTCGCGGGGGGAACGCCGAGTTCCCTGGATAATACTTTCCATGCGTCGTCTCGAGTTTCTTATTCTCGCATGAGGGCGCATATCGATTTCTTGCGCGAGCGATTCGACGTTACTCGGTTGGCGCGACGACCTGCGATAGGAGGTTCAGCGTCGGGTTCCCGCCTGAGATGACGAGGACCACGGGCGGCTCAAGGGACGTGCGGTACTGCACCCACGCAGCGAACGCCGCAGCCCCCGCCGGCTCTGCGACGACCCTCGCCTCGAGTGCGAGGGTTCGCATTGCAGCGAGAATCTCTGCATCCGAGACGACGAGACAGCCATCGAGGACGCGGTGGAGGAGGTCCGCCATGTTCGGAAGGATGAGCGCGATCCCGATCCCGTCCGCGATCGTCCGCGGCTGATCGATTCGATGCGCCGCGTGAGTTCGAAGCGCAACAGGCAACGGCGCGGCTCCTTCCGCTTGGACTCCGAACACCTTCGCATTCGGCAAGAGTCCCTTGACCGCCGTCCCGATGCCCGCTGCGAGTCCGCCGCCACCGACGGGCACGAGCACGGTCCGGACATCGGGGACGTCATCGACGAGCTCCCAGCCGAGCGTGCCCTGGCCCGCGATCGTGGCGGGGTGGGCGAACGGGTGGATGAAGACCTCGGGCCACGACCGCCACGTCTCCTCCTCGTGCGCGAGGACGAGTTCCCGGCGGGAAATCGGTAAGACCTCTGCACCGTGAGCGCGGATCGCGTCGACCTTTCGCCCGACCGCCCCTTCAGGAACCCGTACGACGCATCGCAATCCGAGACGCTTCGCGGCCCACGCGAGGGCGAGGCCATGGTTTCCCGAGCTGATTGTCGCAACGCCCCTTCGTCGTTCCGTCTCGGTCAGCCGCGACAGCCGATTCCACACCCCTCGGATCTTGAACGCGCCGAGTCGCTGGAGGTTCTCGAGTTTGAGCCACACCTCGCGATCGAGCGTACCATGGAACGGGACCGTCGGCGTGTGGATCGCGACCTCCCGAACAATCGGCAGGGCCGCATCGATGCCCCGAAGCGTCACCTCGATTCGTTCCATCGGACCTACCTCGCCGGACGCATCCCAAGCGCGCGCATCTCCGCGATAAGGGTCTCGCGCAAGCCCTCCTCGAGGGGTCGATGTCGCAGGCCGAGTTCCCGCTTTGCCTTCGCGTTGCTCCCAAGGTACGTCACGCCCGCGCCCACGCGCAACGTCTCCGAGCGCGTGATCGCGGCGAGGAATCGTAGGAATCCCGGTGAGAGCCGAAGGCGGGGTGCGGCGATTCCCGTGATTTGTTCGGCCATCTCGATTGCGTCGATAAGGGTCCGCGGCTCCCCTGCGATGATGTAGCTCTCCCCTGCCCGCCCCCGCTCCATCGCGAGGAGATGGCCCGCCGCAGCGTCCTCGACGTGCCCCCAGCAGTACGCGGACCCCTTCGGCACGCCGCGAAGCCTGCCCTGGAGGTATTGCCTCAGGGTGACGCCCATCGCGCTCGGGTCCCCTGGCCCATACGTGACCCCGGGCTGAACAATCACGAGCGGGAGGCCGCGCTTGATCATCGGCTCCGCGACCTCGTAGTGCGCGACCCACTTTGTCCGATCATACTCGCTCAGCCACGGCCCGCCATGGCGGTAGGACTCGTCCACAACCTGCCCCGTCGTATCCCCGAACACGGCGAGCGTGCTCGTGTACACGGCCTTTGGGATCCCGAGTTCTTCGACCAATTCGAGGACGTTCCTCGTCCCGACGACATTGGCCGGTTGTGCGGGGGACTTGTCTTTGACCCCGATCTTGTACCATCCGGCGAGATGAAACACTCCATCGGCGCCCGTCATGGGCCCGCGCATGCTCCCCTTGTCCGTAATGTCCCCCGGATGGACACGGATTCCGGCCGCCGCGAGATCCCGTGCCTTCGCCGGTTCTCTCGCGATCGCATCGATTTCATGGCCCGCATCGCGGAGTCGGCGGGCGAGGTGGCCGCCAATGAAGCCCGTCGCGCCGGTGACGAAGTATCTCATCGACCCGCACGGAGCTCCCGCACCCCATAAAAGGTTCGCGGGTCACCACGCGAACCGGAGATACCCGGAGGCCTTCACCTCCTTCGGCTGCACGTCCTCCTGGAGGTCCCGGATTCTCGGGATGGCGTACTCGAAGTCTTCCAGGGTCGTCTGGTCCGGAGGCACGGGCCGGTACATCTCCTCGACCCCGAGGTCCGGCACGATAATCTTCAGCCCGCCGCGGTGGTGCTGAAACCGCACGACGCGGTGCGCGGTCTCGTACAGCACGCGCCGGATTGACTTCCGACGGTACAGCTTCGCGAGCCCCGCGTTCGTCGCGACCATCACGACGCCGCGGTCCTCCGCGACTCGCTTGATCTCCCGTGCGGACCGGAGGAACAGTTGGTGCGCTTCCGAGAGCTGCACGTCCTCGTCGAGGAACAGCTCCGGGAGGCACGACAGGACGACGAGCTGCGCGTCCGCGTCCCGCACTTTTTCATCGAGCTGTTCTAATAAAATTGTAGCGATCTGGTGGCACGTGAACGCCCGCGCGACGTGGATTTTCGGCAGGACCTCGAGCCGTGCGAGGCCGACGCGCTTCGCGATCCCTGCGATCCCGTGCGGGTCGATCGAGTTCCCGCCGTCGACGAACACGACCTCGCCGCCCTCCATCACGCACCGGACGCACAGGAGGGACGTGAGGTGGAACACGTAATCGCTCCCGCTGTCGATCAACGTGACCTTGCCGGCCTCGAAGCCGCCGAGGATGCGGTCGAGGACGGGGATCGATGTCGTCAGGACCCGCGGCTGGACGACCGTGACGAGCTCCGGCGGGAGCAGTTCGACCTGTGCGTCCGCGATGGAATCCTCCCCGCAATCGATGGGCCTTCCGCGCTATTTAGGCGGACGTCGGGGGGAGATGGGCGAAAGTGTCCACCACGGCCTTCGTTGACTCGCTAGGGAGGCGGCGGCGGGGGAGGCGGTGGCGGCGGTGGCGGATTCGGATACGCCGCGGGC
>DATESQ010000065.1:0-2131 GCA_035283985.1 Thermoplasmata archaeon
GACCGTCGCGGAGACCGTCGAGACGGGATGGGTCGTCGAGCGCCAGCTCGTCGATGGGGACATCGTGCTGTTCAACCGGCAGCCGTCGCTCCATCGGATGTCCATGATGGCGCACGAGGTTCGCGTGATGAAGGAGAAGACCTTCCGCTTCAATCTCGCTGTGTGCGTCGCGGGAGAGACGAGGGTCGATGTCGGCGGGATATCGCGGCCCATCGCCCAGCTCCGGAACTGCTGGAAGGAAAGTTCCGTGGCCACATACGACTGGGACGCGCGGGACGGCGGGGAGACGGAACTCAGCGCGTTTTGGGGGCTAAAGCCCAGGGACTTCGGTCAAGACGTATTCCGATTCCGGACCCGCTCTGGGCTGGAGCTCACGGCGACCGGCGATCACCCCATCTACACGGAAAGGGGGAAGGTGACGACCTCCGACCTGAAGGTCGGGGATCGCGTGATAGTGAAGCCCGAGGCGTACCCACAATACGAGGAACGTGAGTTCGTCATCCTGACCTCGGCCGAGTTCGCGCATCGCGCGCCCCCCAGGACCTACGTTGCACATGCGACTCGGGAGCTCACGAAACGCGGCCTTCTGCCGCTGCACACCCTCAACCAGCCTCGTGCGTTGGCCGCCGCCAGGGTCCTCGGCCACGTTTTCGGGGACGGGACGCTGATCGTGAAGGGACGAACCCCCCGAGTCATCCTCCGTCCGGACGAGGACGACATCGAAGCCGTGCGCCGCGACCTGCAGTCGCTTGGTTTCCACTCGAGCGAGCCGAAACACCATTCGGGCGGGGGCATCATCCGCACGGTCTCGGGCCAGCACCTCACCGTCCGGGGCGAAGGATGGAGCCTGGAGGTCCGGAGCAAGGCTCTCTGCGCATTCCTCTATGCCCTTGGCGGCCCGGCGGGCGACAAGGTGAAGTCGGAATATCGCGTCCCGGGGTGGCTTCGGTCCCGTGAGGCCCCTTCTCAGCTCAAGAAGGCGTTCCTTGCAAGCTACTTCGGATCCGAGCTCTCGCTCCCTGCGGTCCGGGCCCAGAGCCCCGGCAAGTTCCGGGACCCCATCTTCAAGGTGAGCAAGGTCGAGGGCCTGGAGGCGGCCGGCAAGCGGTTCATCCGCGACGTCGACGCATTGCTACGCCCCTTCGGCGCGGGGATCGTCTCCATCGCATCATCCGACGGCAACATCCGGAGGGACGGAAGCCGGACGATCGTGCTCTCGGCGCGTCTCCAGTCTGGATTGCGCAGTCTGTCTAGTCTGTACGGACAGGTCGGCTACGCGTACAACCGAAAAGCCGAGGGAAAGGCGCGGCTCGCCTACGCCTACCTTCGACACACCGCCGCCTTCCTGGAACGCCGCGCCGATGCGCTCCGCCGCGTTCGCGGGTTGCGCAGGTGGCCCAGAGACCGTGTCCGGGCAATCGCACGGGAGTCGGGCATCCCGGTCGCGACGCTTTACGGGTGGAGAAACCGAGGGAGAGTCGAATCGGGCCTGAGGATGCCCCCGAGAGTCCTCTCCGTCGACAGGTGGGCGAAGGAGAATGTCTTCGACCCGAGGGCGGGACTCATCCTCGACGCGGTCGTTTCGAAGGAACCCGCCAAGGCCCAGCAAGTCTACGACATCACGACTACGTCCGGAAGCCACACGTTCTTCGCGAACGGCATCCTCACCGGGAACTGCCCTCCATACAACGCGGACTTCGACGGGGACGAGATGAATCTGCACGTGCTGCAATCCGAGGAGGCGCGAGCGGAGGCGAAGATTCTGATGCGGGTGCAGGAACACATCCTGAGCCCGCGCTTCGGCGGCCCCGTCATCGGCGGCATCCACGACCACATCACGGGGAGCTTCCTGCTCACGTACCGGGACACGAAGTATCGGCATGACGAGACCACCTTCATCCTGTCCCGGATCGGCATCCGGGAGCTTCCGAAGCCCGCCAAGGTCGACAAGGACGGGACGGAGTGGTGGACGGGCAAGCAGATCTTCTCTCTCATCCTCCCGAAGGACATGAACATGGGGTTCAAGGCCTCGATCGGCCCCAAAGGAGTCAAGGACCTGAAACAGCTGATGGAGGAAGATGCCTGGGTCGAAATCCGGGACGGCGAGCTGATTTGCGGCACGATCGACGAG